>NZ_JASGBV010000012.1:0-64080 GCF_030053245.1 Stenotrophomonas sp. RS-48 | reverse complement strand
GCGCAGGCTGCCGCGCGGACCCAGCCCCTCGACCAGACCGACCAGGTCGGCCAACGGCACCAGCCGATCGCCTTCCACGGCCACCACCACGGTTGGCGGCAGGATGGCGGTGGGATCCACGCGGTGCAGGTCGATCGATTCGGACAGGCGCAGGTAGGCGGTCACCGGGGTGCGCGCGACGTACTGCGCGCCCGCCGCGTCGAGGTAGTCCTCGGCGGCCACACGGACGCGGCCGTTGACCACCTCGGGCGGAGCGTCGAAGCGCTCGCCGAACTCTTCCGGCGTGCGGTAGCTGAGCATCGCGAACTGCCTGGCCAGTGCCAGGCCATGGTCTTCACCGCATTGCAGCTGTCCCAGGGCGACCGCCCGGCGCTGCAACGCACGCCACGCCGCGGCATAGGGGTGCGGACGGTGCGCACCACTGGCCAGCACCAGCTGGCGCACGCGGGCGCGATGGCGGACAGCGAACTGCTGCCCGACCAGGGCGCCATAGGAGTAGCCGACAAAGGCCTTCAGTGTGCGGATGCCCAGGTGATCCAGCAGCAGGGCCAGCGCGTCGGCCTGGTCGGCCGTGTCGATCGGCACGTCCAGCGCGCCATCCGCACCGATGAAGTCGAACGCCAGAACGCGCAGCTGCTGCGGATCGAGCGTGCGGCCACTGCCGACCAGTTCCTCGGCCCAGCCCTTCTCGGCGAACTGCGCGTTGGACGCCACATGGCGATGGGCGGAGATGCCGCCAGCCAGTACCACCACCGGTGCATCGACCGGTCCCACCCATTCGTAGCGAACGCGTACCGGGCACGCGCCGGCGTGGCGCATCGACAGCACCGCGGCGAACTCGCCGCGCTCGGCGTGCACGCGGTCTTCGACCGGCACGCTGACGGGGACAAAGGGTTCGGGGCGAAGCGTGGTGCTGGGGGCGAAGCTCATGGCGGGATCCGTTAGGGGAATCGGCCATCGAGCCTTCGCGGGGCTCGCGTTCGAGATGCACCTGCGGTGCATGGTTCGAACCATCTTCCGGTGGACGCCACGGTCCCCGCAGGATTTGGCACCTACGCCGGCACTTGCGCGCCTGCGGGCTGCCCCGGCTTCAAAGGGCCTGTCCCTCTGCCGGTCTCGATGGTGGAGCCACGATGCCATCGCTTTCCGCGCATGTCAATCCCTTCATGCGGATAAAGCGATGAATGCACAGAGCGATCGCTGCGGCCCACCTTTCGCGGATCAGGTACAGTCGCGGCGGTCCCCCTGTCCGGAACGCCCGATGCCGCGCCTGCCCTTGTCCTGCCTGCTGCTGCCGCTGCTGGTCAGCACCACCGCCGGAGCTGCCGACTGGCGGCAGGGCTGGGGCCTGGTGCCCTCACCGGCCCCCGCCCCCGGCACGCAGGGCATCGGCCAGGCGGTCCCCATGGCGCAGCTGCGGCTGCAGCAGGTGGGCGAATACTGGCAGGCCCGGATCGACAACACCCTGGCCGGCCCATTACAGGTTGAACTGCGCGCTGGACCCGGGCGCCCCATCGAGGGCCTGCCGGTACGGTCGCTGGTGCAGGGCGACAGCAGCTTCGTGGTCGGTCACCTGCCCTCGCCCGTGGGCGGCAGCACGCTCGACGTACGCCTGCAGTCGGTACCGGGCCGTCCCGACGCCCGCGCCGAAGACGTGGCCTACCGCCTGCCGTTCGACGCCGCACGCCTGCGCGTGGACCAGGCGCCGCAGGGCCGGTTCAGCCACGATGACGAGGAGAACCGCGACGCCGTGGACTTCGCCCTGCCCGAGGCGACGCTGGTGCTGGCCGCGCGCGAGGGAACGGTGATGCAGATCCAGGACGGCTTCCGCGGCAACGGCCAGGACCGCGAGCGCGACGGCGGCAGGGCGAATTTCATCCGTGTCCTGCACAGCGACGGCAGCATGGCGCTGTACGGCCATCTGCAGGCAGGCGGCATGCGCGTGCGTCGTGGCCAGGCCGTGCAGGCCGGACAGCCGATCGGCCTGTCCGGCAACAGCGGCTACAGCAGCGCCCCGCACCTGCATTTCGTGGTGCAGGTCAACCGCGGCATGGCGCTGCGCTCGGTACCCGTGCGCATCTTCGCCTCCCAGGGACAGCTGCAGTTCGCCCGCCAGGGTGATGCCGAGGGCGCGGCCGGGCGCTGACCGGCCACGGCCGGTATAATCAGGCGCTTATCTCTTTGAAAAGCGCCCCGGGCGGGCGCCACTGCCATGTCCGAAGTCGCCACCGAAGCGTCGCGTCGCCGCACCTTCGCCATCATCTCCCATCCTGACGCCGGCAAGACCACGCTGACCGAAAAGCTGCTGCTGTTCGGAGGCGCGATCCAGATGGCCGGTTCGGTCAAGGGCCGCAAGGCGGCCCGCCATGCCACCTCCGACTGGATGGCGCTGGAGAAGGAACGCGGCATCTCCGTCACCTCCTCGGTGATGCAGTTCCCGTACGAAGGCAAGATCGTCAACCTGCTCGACACCCCCGGCCACGCCGACTTCGGCGAGGACACCTACCGCGTACTGACCGCGGTGGACTCGGCACTGATGGTGATCGACGTGGCCAAGGGCGTGGAAGAGCGCACCATCAAGCTGATGGAAGTGTGCCGCCTGCGCGACACCCCGATCATGACCTTCATCAACAAGCTGGACCGCGAGGGCAAGGACCCGATCGAACTGCTGGATGAAGTGGAAACCGTGCTGGGCATCCAGTGCGCGCCCGTCACCTGGCCGATCGGCATGGGCCAGCGCCTGAAGGGCGTGGTCCACCTGCTGACCGGCGAGGTGCACCTGTACGAACCGGGTCGCAACTTCACCCGCCAGGATTCGACCATCTTCCCGTCGATCGACGCTCCCGGCCTGGCCGAGAAGATCGGCGCACAGATGCTGGCCGACCTGCGCGATGAACTGGAGCTCGTGCAGGGCGCCAGCCATCCGTTCGACCTGCAGGCCTATCGCGAGGGCAAGCAGACGCCGGTGTTCTTCGGTTCGGGCGTGAACAACTTCGGCGTGCAGCCCCTGCTGGACTTCTTCGTCGAGCACGCGCCATCGCCGCAGGCACGCGCCACCACCGGCCGCGAGATCGCCCCGGAAGAGAGCAAGCTGACCGGCTTCGTGTTCAAGATCCAGGCCAACATGGACCCGCAGCACCGCGACCGCGTCGCCTTCATGCGGGTGTGCTCGGGCCGCTTCAGCGCGGGCATGAAGACCTTCCACGTGCGCACCGGCAAGGAGATGAAGCTGGCCAACGCCCTGACCTTCATGGCCAGCGACCGTGAAATCGCCGCCGAGGCCTGGCCGGGCGATGTGATCGGCATCCACAACCACGGCACCATTTCCATCGGCGATACCTTCACCGAAGGCGAGGCCGTCACCTTCACCGGCATCCCCAACTTCGCCCCGGAGCTGTTCCGCCGTGCGCGCCTGCGCGATCCGCTCAAGCTCAAGCAGCTGCAGAAGGGCCTGGCCCAGCTCTCCGAAGAGGGCGCGACCCAGTTCTTCCGGCCGCTGACCAGCAACGATCTGATCCTGGGTGCGGTGGGCGTGCTGCAGTTCGACGTGGCCGCTTACCGCCTGAAGGACGAGTACGGCGTGGAAGCCACCTTCGAGCCGGTCAGCGTCACCACGGCGCGCTGGATCCACTGCAGCAACGAGAAGAAGCTGGAAGAGTTCCGCGAGAAGAACGCACTGAACCTGGCGCTCGACGCCGCCGGCCATCTGGTCTATCTCGCGCCGACCCGGGTCAACCTGCAGCTGGCGCAGGAGCGCGCGCCCGACGTGCGCTTTGCCGCCACCCGCGAGGCCGCGCACACCCTAACCGCTGGCTGAATCCGGCCAGTCAGGACATCGGACTTCCGTGTGGAGGCGGGCGTGCATGCGCCCGCCATCGCGGCGATGATAGGGGGGCGCGGGTCCCCCTCCCCGCGAATGATGCCTACGCCATGTCCTCGACTTCCGTTGCTTCGATCCGCGAAGAAATCGCCAGTGCGCTGACCCACGGTCTCGGCGCCGTACTGGCGCTCGGTGCGGGTGCCGTGCTGATCACCCTGGCCGCCATCTACGGCGATGGCTGGCAACTGGCAGGTGCGATCGTGTTCGGCATCGCGCTGCTGCTGCTGTACACCGCCTCCACCCTCTACCACGCCATCCAGCATCCGGTTGCCAAGGGCAGGCTGAAGGTCTTCGACCACTGCGCGATCTATGTACTGATCGCCGGTACCTATACGCCGTTCACGCTGATCGGCCTGCGTGGCCCGTGGGGCTGGGGTCTGTTCGCCGCGATCTGGACGCTGGCCCTGGCCGGCGTGGTGTTCAAGCTGTTCTATACCGGCCGCTTCAAGCGCCTGTCCACCGCCATCTACGTGGCCATGGGCTGGCTGGTGATCGTCGCGGTCAAGCCCATGCTGGCCTCCATCGATGGCTGGACGCTGGGCTGGCTGCTGGCCGGAGGTATCTCCTACACGCTGGGAACCTACTTCTATCACCGCGAATCGATCCCCTATTCGCATGCGATCTGGCACCTGTTCGTGATCGGCGGCAGTGTCTGCCACTTCGTCGCGGTGACCATGCAGGTGCTGTAGATATCCGTGCCACACGCGTTCATGTGCACACCGCGCACATGAACGCTTCGCGCTGCGTCCACCCGCGCAGGGCAACCATGGCAGCGTGAATGCGACTGCCTCCCCTGCTCCGCCGCGTCCGTCGCGCTGGCGCTTCCGCCGCCCTGGCCCGCGAGGCCAGCGCTGGCTGGCGGTGCTGGTGTTCCTGCTGGCGGCCATCCTGGTATTGATCGCGCTCTGGGACTGGAACTGGTTCAAGGGGCCGGTCGAGCGGGCGGTACAGGCGCGGACCGGCCGCGTGCTGCAGATCGGCCACCTGGATGTCGACCTCGGCCGTACCAGCACGATCCGCGCCGACACCGTCACGTTCGCCAATGCGTCATGGGCGAAGCAGCCGAACATGGCCAGTGCCGACCGGGTCGAAATCGACCTGCGGGTGTGGCCCCTGCTGCGGGGCAGCGTGCAGCTCCCCGAGATCCGCCTGACCCGTCCCGACGTGCTGCTGGAAACCGCCCCACGCAAGGGCGAGCCGGGCAACTGGGATTTCCTGGGTGACAGCCGCGGCGGCGCCACGCCCCAGCTCAAGCGGCTGCGTATCGATGACGGCCGCCTGCAGTTCATCGACGCGGCGGGTCGCACCGACATCCATGTCAATGTGCGTAGTGGCCGGCCCAGGCAGGCGGATGCCGCGCCGCCCCTGCTGGTGCAGGGCAAGGGTCGTTGGCAGGGCAATCCTTTCACCCTTCGCGGCGGCACCGAATCTCCGCTGGAACTGACCGACAGCGATCATCCCTTCCGCATCCATCTTGATGGGCGTGCAGGTGCCACCCATGCCGTCGCCCGTGGCACCCTGACCAATCCCTTCCAGCTGCAGGTGCTCGACCTCGCTTTCGCGCTCAGTGGCCAGGATCTGGCCGACCTGTATCCCCTGCTGGGCATCGCCATTCCGCCTTCGCCGCCCTATGCCCTGGAGGGGCGCCTGAAGCGCGACCATAACGTGTGGCGCTACGAGCAGTTCACCGGCAAGGTCGGCGACAGCGATCTCGGCGGCAATGTGAAGTTCGAAACAGGTGGTGCGCGCCCGCGCCTGACGGCCACGCTGGAGTCCCGCCGGCTGGACTTCGACGACCTGGCCGGCTTTGTCGGCGCCCCGCCCAGAACCGGTGGCGGCGAGACCGCCAACGCCGAGCAGAAGGCCGAGGCCGCACGTGTGGCCGCGAGTAGCAGGGTGCTGCCTGACACGCCGTACAACCTGGGCAAGCTGCGCGCGATGGATGCCGATGTGCGCTGGAAGGCACATCGCATCAACGCACCATCGCTGCCGCTTGACGATATGGATGCGCATCTGCTGCTGGACGATGGCGTGCTGCGGCTGGACCCGCTGAACTTCGGTGTGGCCGGTGGTGACATCCGCAGCACGATCCGCATGGATGCGCGGCAGCCGCAGATCGCCACCGCGCTCAAGGCCAGCGTGCGCGGCGTGCAGCTGGGACAACTGTTCCCGGATGCGAAGCTGGCCGAGCAGGCCAAGGGCGGCATCGGTGGCGAAATCGACCTCAGCGGCCGCGGCAACTCGATCGCCGCCATGCTGGGCAGCAGCAATGGCGATGTGGGCCTGGCAATGGGACGTGGCCACGTCGGCAATCTGGTGATGGAACTGGCCGGGCTGGACATCACCGAGGCAGTCAAGTTCCTGGTGACCGGCGACAAGCAGATTCCGCTGCGCTGCGCCTTTGCCGACTTCGGCGTACGCGAGGGATTGATGACAAGCCGCACGTTCGCCGTCGATACCACCGACACGCTGATTCTCGGCGAAGGCACCGTCAGCCTGCGCGATGAGTCGCTGGACCTGCTGCTGAAGCCACGGCCGAAGGACCGCAGCATCCTCGTGCTGCGCTCGCCGCTGCACATCGCCGGAACGTTCAAGGATCCTTCGTTCCGCCCGGACTTCAAGGCGCTCGGCGTCCGCGGTGCGGTCGCCCTGGCACTGGGAAGCATCGCGCCACCGGCCGCGCTACTGGCCACGATCGAACTGGGCCCCGGCAAGGACGCCGACTGCGGCGGGCAGTACGCGAAGTAGTAGCGTTTGTTGGATCGCGAATTGAGGGGCACGCGCGGAACCACAAGGTGTTGCCAACCAAGGCTGGCCGCTACCCACCGCGTTCCCAGCAATGTATCCAGAAGCGGAGGGCATGGCCGTGCAGGACCGTTGGCGCCATGGATGGCGCCATCGAGCCCCCATGGAAGGGTTTACGGCGTGTCCTGCACGGCCATGCCCTCCGCCTTCCGGCGCATCAGCAAGGCACCGCTTTGGCTTTGGCTTTGGCTTTGGCTTTGGCTTTGGCTTTGGCTTCGGCTTCGGCTCCGAACAGCGGGCCGGCGGGCCGCAGGCCCGCCAGCGAAAACTCATCCCGCCACGATGTACTGCTGCAGCTGGTCCAGCTCGCGGCGCTGTGCATCGATCACCGACTTCACCAGATCGCCGATGGAAATCACGCCCAGCACCTGTCCCCCCTCCACCACCGGCAGATGGCGGATACGGTAATCGGTGACCAGCTGCAGGCAATGTTCGACCTGTTCGCCGGGCGCCACCGTCACCACCTTCGCAGTCATGATCTCGGCTACCGCCGTATCGCGTGAGGAACGATCGCGCAGGACGATCTTGCGGGCGTAATCACGTTCGGACAGGATGCCGACCAGTCGCGGCCCTTCCATCACCAGCACCGCACCGATGCCCTTTTCGGCCATCAGCCGGATCGCATCGATCACCGCCGCGCCGGGCGCGACCGCATGCACTTCAGGGGACTTGCCGTCCAACAGTTGCCGTACCGACGTCATCTGCCTGCCCTCCCAGGGTGGGTTGCACGACGGAGTCTGCCACGGACGATGCTAGCCAGGCGTCAACCAGGTACAGGGGACGCTGCTTGGACTCCTCATACAGGCGCCCCAGGTACTCGCCGATCAGGCCCAGCGCGATCAGCTGCACGCCGCCCAGGAACAGGATCACCGCCATCATCGTCGGCCAGCCCGCCACGCGGTCGCCGTACATCGCGGCCTTCACGATCACCCAGACACCGAACACGAAGGCCACCGCCGCAGTGGCCAGGCCCAGATAGGTGGCCGCGCGCAGCGGCACGGTGGAGAAACCGGTGATGCCTTCCAGCGCGAAGTTCCACAGCCGCCACAGGCTGAACTTGCTGCTGCCGGCCACCCGCGGGTGGCGCTGGTACGGCACCGCCACCCGGCGGAAGCCAACCCAGCTGAAAAGCCCCTTCATGAAACGGTGACGCTCACGCATTTCACGCAACGCGCTCAGCGCGCGTGGCGACAGCAGGCGGAAGTCCCCGGTATCGGCGGGAATCGGCGTGCGCGACAGGCGGCCGATCACCCGGTAGAACATCGCCGCGGTCGCACGCTTGACCCAGCTCTCGCCCGCGCGCGCCCGGCGCGTGCCATAGACGTTGTCATAACCCTCGCGCCACCGCGCCACGAACTGCGGCAGCAGCTCCGGTGGATCCTGGCCGTCGGCATCGAGAATCATCGCCGCACCCTCGCGGACGAGATCCAGCCCGGCGGTCAGCGCGGCCTCCTTGCCGAAATTGCGCGACAGCTTCAGCGCCGACACGCGTGGCTCGGACTGCGCCAGCGCGGCGATCACCTCCCAGGTTCCGTCCTGGCTGCCGTCGTCAACGTAAAGGATGTGGCCATCGATGTCCGGCATCGCATCCAGTACCGCGCACAGGCGCGGGTGCAGTACCGGCAGCGCCAGAGCTTCGTTGCAGGCGGCAATGACGACGGTGAGGCGTTCACGGATCATGCCCGGATTGTACGTCGCCAGTGCGGAGCGGCGCAGACGCCCGCCTCAGTCCTCGGCCAGGTACGCAGCGCCGCCCAGCTGCCGGGCCTGGCGCTGGATCCACGCGGCGCGACGCTGTACGTAGGGACCGGGCGAGGCCGCGCTGTAGCGCCGCGGTGCCGGCAACACGGCCGCCAACCGTGCGCTCTCGGCCGGGCTGAGGCGCGCGGCGTCCTTGCCCCAGAAGGTCTTCGCCGCCGCCTGCGCACCGTACACGCCGTCACCGAACTCGGCGATGTTCGCGTACATCTCCAGGATCCGCTGCTTGGGCCACAACGTTTCGATCAGCACCGTGTACCAGACCTCCAGGCCCTTGCGGATCCAGCTGCGGCCCTGCCAGAGGAACAGGTTCTTGGCCACCTGCTGGCTGATGGTGCTGGCCCCGCGCAGCCGGCCGCCCCGCGCGTTGTGGTCACGCGCCTTCTCGATGGCCTGCAGATCGAACCCACTGTGTTCGGGGAAACGCTGGTCCTCGGCCGCCACCAGCGAAATCGGCAGGCTCGGCGCCATCTGGTCCAGATCCCGCCACTGGTAGTGCAGCCGGTAGGCCCAGTCGCCCGCACCCAGCGCCTCCCCGTAGCGCCACAGCATCACGCTGGAAATGGGCGGATCCACGAAGCGCAGCACCAGCACCTGCAGGCAGCTGAAGGCCACGAACAGCACCGGCAGCCACAGCAGCCGCTTCCAGTGCCAACGCCGGCGGCGCGGAACGTCCCCGGCCACCTTCACCTTGTCCTGCTCTCCCTCTGCCCCCATTAGTGGTGCATCCTTCTTCTGCCTGGCTGTCGGCGCATTATCCGGCAACCACCCCTGTTTCCGCGCGATGTGAGCCGATGACCGCCCAACCTGATTCCCTGATCCGCTTCCTGCTTCCCGACGCGGGTGTCCGCGGCGTACACGTGCGCCTGCAGGCCACCTGGCAGGAAATCCTGTCCCATGCCCATTACCCGGATGCCGCAGCCGAGCTGCTCGGCGAAGCCTGCGTGGCCTCGGCGCTGTTCACCGGCCACACCAAGGTCGACGGCCGCCTGTCCATCCAGCTGCGCAGCAGCACCACGCTGCGCACGCTGTTCGCCGAATGCACCGCCGCCGGCACCCTGCGCGGCATCGCCCAGCTCAGCGAGGGCGCCGACGCGCCGCGCGATCTGTCGAGCCTGGGCGATGACGCCCTCCTCGCCATCACCATCGAGAACCCCGGGCTGGACCCGCGCGAACCGCAGCGCTACCAGAGCCTGGTCGGGCTCAGCGCCGCGGAACTGGACGAGGCCTTCGAGGACTACTTCCGGCAGTCGGAGCAGTTGCCGACGCGACTGCTGCTGGCCGCCGACCGCGCGGGGGCCAGCGGCCTTCTGCTGCAGAAACTGCCCGGCGACGAGGGCGACGAAGACGGCTGGTCACGCGCCAGCGCCCTGTTCGAGACCCTGGGCAGGGCCGAACTGCTCGCTACTCCCGCCGAGCAGCTGCTGCACCGCTTGTTCCATGAGGAGAACCCGGAGCTGATGGGCAGCAAGCCACTGTCCTTTGCCTGCTCCTGCTCGCGCGAACGGGTTGCCTCGATGCTGCAGTCGCTGGGCGAGGAAGAGGCGCGGGCGGCGGCCGAAGCCACCGGCGAGGTCGAAGTCCGCTGCGAATTCTGCGGACGGGAGTATCACTTCCCGTTGACGGAGTTCGGCATACTGTTCCACGGTGCCGAGGGGGCTGTTCCGGCACCTGAACGCCTTCAGTAAGCGGCGGGTCTTGCACCTGGGGAGGATCAAGGCTTGTTAAGAAATCATAAACACCCTAGGATCGAGTCCCCGCCCCTGCGGGAACTTCCGTTGTCTGTCCCTGTCTGAACTGGTCCGATGCGTACCTATCTGCGTCTACCGCTGGCCCTGCTGATCGCCCTTGGCGCGGTCGCGGGCGCGCATGCGCAGAGCAAGGACACCCGCACGGTGCTGCCGGTGTGGAACAAGGGCAGCGGCAAGGTCGAAGCCCTGCTCTACCTGGAACCCACCGGTGAGCAGGCCGCCGGCGCCCGCTGGCATTTCGGCCGCAATTCGCTGGATGCGGCCTTTGGCCTGTCGTCGGGCGACTCGCTGGGCCTGCTCTGCAGCAACAGCAGCAGTACCAGCATCAGCGGTCTGGCCAGCCACTGCATGCTGGCCAGCCTGGGCGACGACGATGACCTCAGCAGCCGCCGCTTCACCGGCACGGCTGCCCTGAACCGGGGCAGCAGCCGCCTGGGCATCACCGCCGGTACCGGTCGCGAAACACTGCCCGCCTGGCTGGCCGGCCCGAACAAGACGCCGTCCCTGCGTGCCGAGCAGAACGACCTGACCGTGTTCGCGCAGAAGAACATCGGCCGCGAAGGATTCGTGTCCATCGCCGGCACCTACGCCAAGGCACGCCTGGTTCCGCTGGCCGATGCCTCGCCGGCCCTGGTCGATCGCTGGGACAGCAAGAGCCTCAGCCTCGGCGCCGGTTACGGCAACTTCACCGGCAGCATCATCGGCCGCGTGGTCGACGTGCCCGGCCGCCCTGGCAAGTGGGAAGGTCTGGGCATCGGCCTGACCTGGCGGACGCCGTGGTCCGGCCAGCTCACCGTCGGCGCTGAGAACGTGATCAGCCGCGGCAAGAACCCCTTCTCTCCACGCAACGAGAGCAACGACGACGGCACCGTGCCGTATGTGCGTTACGAGCAGGATCTCTGACCGCTCGCACTTCCCTCATGCAGTGACATCGCGGGCGCCGGAAGGCGCCCGTTGCGTTTGCGTGTGCCGCACTCCCTCTGCGCCCCTCCGGCGCTGTCGCAATGTGTGCGTTTCTCGCCGCCGCGACATGTTTCGATACATATCAATGGAAACTTTTTTCATCATTTTTTTTTAACAAACGAGGCACCATGCCACAAACCCTACTGCAAGCCGTTGAAAAGTATTGACATTCCATGAATTTACACAAATCACAGCTTTGATTAACACAGCTTTAATTCTTGGCAGGCGCCCGCTACTATCGGCTCAGCCTCGCGATTTGGAAGCGCACTTTCGCTTCCCCGCCGGGCATAACCCCAGCCAAGATTTCTTGGAGAGAGAGAGCCAATGAATTTCCAGTCCAACAAGCTGCGTGACGCTGTTGTCGTCGCGCTGATCGCGGGTGCGGCCACGTCCGTAACCGCCCAGGCGCAGGAAGCGACCAACCTGGATCGCATTTCGGTGACCGGTTCGCGCATCAAGAGCACCGACATCGAAACCTCGCAGCCGGTCCTGAGCCTGACCCGCGCCGATATCGAAAAGCAGGGTGTGACCTCGGTTGCCGATATCCTGCAGCGCGTCGCCGCCAACGGTGCCGCACTGAACCGCACCTTCAACAACGGTGGTGACGGTTCGGCCGGCGTCAGCCTGCGCAACCTCGGCGCCGAGCGCACCCTGGTGCTGGTCAACGGCCGTCGCTGGACCACCGGTCTGGACGGCAGCGTCGACCTGAACACCATCCCGACCGCGATGATCGAGCGCATCGACGTCCTGAAGGACGGCGCTTCGACCATCTACGGTTCGGATGCCATCGCCGGCGTGGTGAACATCATCACCAAGCAGAACTTCGACGGCGCCGAGGCAAACTTCTACAAGGGCCAGTACAGCCAGGGCGACGGCGATCGTGAAGCCTATGACTTCACCATCGGCACCACCACCGACCGTGCGTCGCTGGTGCTGGGTGCGTCCTACGTGAACGAGAAGGAGGTCATGGCCGGCAATCGCAAGATCTCCGCTGGCGGCCCGCCGTTCTTCAGCGGCCAGAGCGGCACCGGCATCCCGGGCTCCTACGTCCGCAATGATCAGCGCTACGTCATCATCAATGGTGTGGAAACCCCGTTCGTCAGCAACGTGCACGGCTACAACACCGCGCCGGACAACTACCTGCTGACCCCGAACGAGCGCACCTCGCTGTTCGCCGTGGGTTCGTACAACATCACGGACAACATCTCCTTCCGCACCGAGGCGATGTACAACGAGCGCAAGTCCGAGCAGCTGCTGGCGGCCATGCCGGTGACGGGCATGACGCTCAGCGCGGACAGCATGTACAACCCGTACGGCCAGGACCTGACCGGCGTGAACCGTCGTTTCAATGAAACCGGCGGCCGTTCGTTCAACCAGAACGTCAAGAACTGGCACTTCTACGGTGGCTTTGAAGGCTTCTTCGAGTTCGCCGACCGCAACTTCGACTGGGATGTCGGCTACCGCTACGACAAGACCGACCAGAACGACCTGACCTACGGCCTGTTCAACATCCAGCGTCTGGATGAGGCGTATGGTCCGTCGGCGCTCCGCGATGGCCAGGCTGTCTGTCTGACCGCAGGCGGAGCCGTCATTCCGGGCTGCGCACCGATCAATCCGCTGGGTGGCGAAGGTTCGATCTCGCAGGCGGCACTCGACTACACCTCGTTCACCGCGCACGATTCGGCCAGCCTGGTGTCGAAGAGCTACTACGCCAACATCTCCGGTGAGATCGTGCAGCTGCCGGCCGGTGCGCTGGGCTTCGCTGCCGGTTATGAGAACCGCAGGGAAAGCGGCCAGTTCGACCCCGACGCCTTCATCGCAGCGGGCCTGAGCACCGGCAACGGCGCTGCGCCGACCAAGGGTGCTTACGACCTGGACGAGTTCTACCTGGAACTGTCGATCCCGGTCCTGGCCGATCTGCCGGGCGCCCAGCTGCTGGACTTCAGCGTGGCGACCCGTTACTCGGACTACAGCAACTTCGGTAACACCACCAACAACAAGTTCGGTTTCCGCTGGAAGCCGATCGAAGACCTGATGGTGCGTGGTAACTATTCCGAAGGCTTCCGCGCTCCGAGCATCAACAACCTGTACCGCGGCGACACCGATTCGTTCGAGACCTACGCCGACCCGTGTGCCCGGGCCAACAACCCGACCGGCGCAGTGCTGGCGCAGTGTATCGCCCAGGGCGTTCCGGCGAACTTCGTCCAGCCGAACACCGATGGCGAGTCTGGCCCGCTGCAGACCGTCGAGCCGTTCACCTGGAAGTCGAACCCGGATCTGAAGCCGGAAACCTCGACCAGCAAGACGCTGGGCCTGGTGTGGAGCCCGAGCTTCGTCTCCGGCCTGAACGTGACCCTGGACTGGTGGCAGATCAAGATCGAAGACGCCATCACCCGTCCGGCGATCGGCGACATCATGGATCGTTGCTACGGTGGTACCGCGCAGCAGCAGGCAGCCTACTGCGGTCTGATCACGCGTGACCCGAACTACGGCACCATCAACGAGCGCTACACCATCACCAACGTCGACATGCCGCTGATGAACCTGGCGTCGTACAAGGTGGAGGGCTGGGATCTGGGCGTGCTGTACAAGCTGCCGGAAACCTCGTTCGGCCAGTTCACCGTCAGCCTGGACGGCACCTACCTGAGCAAGTGGGAGACCAAGTCGACCGAAGATGCTCCGGTTGATGGCCGTCAGGGCCGCTATCTGGACCAGGATCCGTACTGGCGCGTCCGTTCCAACCTGTACGTCGACTGGTCCTACGGTGACTTCGGTGTCAACTACGGCCTGCGCTACAAGTCGGGCATGACCGAAGACTGCCTGCTGGGCGCATCCACCCGTGCCTACTGCTCGGATCCGGAAGGTCGCAAGAACCACATTGGTGCCACCACGTACCACGACATCCAGGTGCGCTACAACACCCCGTGGAAGGGCACCATCATGCTGGGCCTGAACAACGCGTGGGACAAGGATCCGCCGGTCTCGTACACGGTGTCCTACAACATGTTCGACCCGCAGTACGACCTGCCGGGCCGCTACATGTACATGCAGTACAAGCAGAAGTTCTGATCGGTTGATCGATCGATGACTGCAGCAACGGCCCCGCAAGGGGCCGTTGTTCTTTCTGCACTGCCGGGGCGTACCACCCTGCACCGGCAACAAAAAAGCCGCGATCAGGTCGCGGCTTTTTCGTGGGCAACGGAAACCGTCAGCCGTTCGGAATGAGCGTCTCGATCAGGTGTTCGACATAGGCCTCGAAATCCTCCCGCGCCTGCTTCGGCTGCTGCAGCTGCAGCGACAGCTGCAGGAAGCCCACATAGGCCGCATAGGCCAGGCGCGCACGATGGCGTGCGTCGGTGGAGCTCAGGCCTGCCTGACGGAACGAGGCGATGAGGTAATCGAGGCGACGCTGCGAAACGCGGTCGATCACCGGCCGCACCATCGGATGGTCCAGCGCCTTCAGCAGCTCGCTGTAGATGATGTGCGGCTGCACTTCGTGCGCCACCATCTGGAACAGCTGACGCAGGCGCGCGCGCGGATCCGGCACGTCTTCCAGGCTGCCGAACACCTGCTCCTGCTCGAACAGCTCCCACCGCTCCAACGCCGCCTGCAGCAGTGCGTCGCGCGAGGGGAAATGCCAGTAGAAGCTGCCCTTGGTGACGCCGAGGCGCCGCGCCAGCGGTTCCACCGCGACGGCACCCGCGCCTTGTTCAGCAATCAGATCGAGGGCCGCCTGGGCCCAGTCTTCGGCGCTCAGGCGGCTGTTGCGGCCGGCGCGCGGTTCGCCGGCAGAAGCGTCAGGTTGATTCATGGAGTGATTTAACCATACGGCGGGGTTCGTTGCAGTACGCGGATGCAGCCGAAGGGCTCCGCTGTGCAGACCGGCCACCTGACGCGCCGCACCATACCATGCAGTATTGACATCCCCCGCAACCGATCCATACTAGCAAGTATGGTTACTTCCCCCACACCCGTTGCGTTCCACGACCTGCGTCTGGAAGCCGCGCACGGCACACGGCTGGCCGCCACGGCCAGCGATCACGGCCGCCGCGGCCGGGTGCTGTTCGCCCACGGTTTCGGGCAGACCCGGCATGCCTGGAACGCCACGGCCCGCGCGCTGTCTGCTGCCGGCCTGCAGACGCTGGCCTACGACGCCCGCGGTCACGGCGATTCGGACTGGAATGCCGCCGACCTGCCCTATCACGGCGAGCAGTTCGCCGACGACCTGATCGTGCTGGCCGGCGAACAGCCGCGCCCGCCGGTGCTGGTCGCCGCCTCGATGGGCGGCCTGTTCGGCCTGCTGGCCGAATCGCGCTGGCCGGGCCTGTTCTCGGCGATGGTGCTGGTGGACATCACCCCGCGCTGGGATACCGCGGGCGTGGAGCGCATCCTCGCCTTCATGACCGCCCATCCCGATGGCTTCGCCTCGCTGGCCCAGGCCGCCGACGTGATTTCCGCCTACATGCCGCACCGGCCTCGCAAATCCGAGCAGTCGCTGCGCGCGCTGCTGCGCGAGGATGGTCACGGCCGCTGGCGCTGGCACTGGGATCCGCGCCTGGTCGCCGAGCTGGCCCGCGACAGCGAGCAGCACCAGGATGCGCTGGCCGATGCCGCGCGGCAGGTGAAGTGCCCGATGCTGCTGGTCAGTGGGGGTCGCAGTGACCTGGTCACGCCGCAGACCGTGGCCGAATTCCTGGCGCTGGCCCCGCACGCGCGCCACGTGCAGTTGCCGCAGGCCACGCACATGGTCGCCGGCGACGACAACGACGCCTTTACCGCTACTGTGTTGGACTATCTGGACGTGTTGCCTGCGGTGGACGCCGCAGCTTCGTCCGTCACAAACGAGCACGTCACCGGAGCACGCTCATGAGCATCGTTCTTCCCTTCCTTGCCCTGCTGCTGGCAGGCGCATTCGCCGCCTACCACCGCATGCGGCTGGTCACCTGGACGCTGATCGGCGCCGCGCTGCTGGTCGCCTGCTGGTTCATCCCCTACGTCAACCAGACCGCCACGATCGTCGCCGCCGCCGTGCTGGCCGTGATCGCCGTACCGCTGCTGCTGCCGTTCATCCGCAAGCCGCTGCTGACCGGTCCGATGATGAAGGTGTTCCGCAAGGTACTGCCGCCGCTGTCGCAGACCGAGCGCATCGCACTGGAAACCGGCTCGGTCGGTTTTGAAGGCGAGCTGTTCACCGGCGATCCGGACTGGAACATCCTGCTCAACTATCCCAAGCCGCAGTTGACCGCCGAGGAGCAGGCCTTCCTCGACGGCCCGGTGGAAGAGCTGTGCCGGATGGTCAACGACTGGGAGATCACCCACGTCCACGCCGACCTGCCGCCCGAGCTGTGGGCCTTCATCAAGAAGAACAAGTTCTTCGGCATGATCATCCCGAAGGAATACGGCGGCCTGGGCTTCTCTGCGCTGGCCCACCACAAGGTGATCCAGAAGCTGGCCTCGGTATCCTCGGTGGTCAGCTCGACCGTCGGCGTGCCGAACTCGCTGGGTCCGGGTGAACTGCTGGTGCATTACGGCACCCAGGAGCAGAAGGACCAGTACCTGCCGCGTCTGGCCGACGGCCGTGAAGTGCCCTGCTTCGGCCTGACCGGCCCGTTTGCCGGCTCCGATGCCACCTCGATTCCCGACTACGGCATCGTCTGCCGGGGCGAATGGAATGGCGAGCAGGTGCTGGGCGTCAGGCTGACGTTCGACAAGCGTTACATCACCCTGGCTCCGGTCGCATCGCTGATCGGTCTGGCCTTCCGCATGTACGACCCGGATGGCCTGATCGGAGAGACCCGCGACATCGGCATCACTCTGGGCCTGCTGCCGCGCGATACCGCCGGCGTCGAGATCGGCCGCCGCCACTTCCCGCTGAACTCGACCTTCCAGAACGGCCCGATTCGCGGCAAGGACGTGTTCATCCCGCTGACCCAGCTCATCGGCGGCGCTGCCATGGCCGGCAAGGGCTGGAACATGCTCAACGAATGCCTGGCCGTGGGCCGTTCGATCACGCTGCCGTCCACCGCCAGCGGTGGCGCCAAGGCCGGCGCTGCGGTGACCGGCGCCTACGCGCGCATCCGCAAGCAGTTCGGCCTGTCGGTCGGCCGCTTTGAAGGCGTGGAGGAGGCACTGGCCCGCATCGGCGGCAAGGCCTACAAGATCAGCGCGCTGTCGCAGGCCACGGCTGCCGCCGTCGACCGCGGCGACGTGCCATCGGTACCGTCGGCGATCGCCAAGTACCACTGCACCAGCATGAGCCGCGAGGTGATCTCGGACGTGATGGATGTCATCGGCGGCAAGGGCATCATCCTCGGCCCGCGCAACTTCGCCGGCCGCAGCTGGCAGGCTGCGCCGATCGCGATCACCGTGGAAGGCGCCAACATCATGACCCGCAGCCTGCTGATCTTCGGCCAGGGTGCGATTCTCTGCCACCCGTGGGTGCTGAAGGAGATGAAGGCTGCACAGGATCCGGATACCCGTGCCGGCCTGCAGGAATTCGACCGCAGCCTGTTCGGCCACATCCGCTACGGCATTTCCAACGCCGTGCGCTCGTTCTGGTTCGGCCTGACCGGCGCTCGCTTCGGTGCCGCCCCGGGCGATGCCTACACCCGCCGTTATTTCCGCAAGCTGGACCGCTATTCGGCCAATCTGGCGCTGATGGCCGACATCTCGATGATGACGCTCGGCGGCAAGCTGAAGTTCAAGGAATCGCTGTCCGGCCGCCTGGGCGATGTGCTGAGCCACATCTACATGACCAGCGCCATGCTCAAGCGCTACCACGATGAGGGCGCACCGCAGGCCGACCAGCCGCTGCTGGCGTGGGCCTTCCATGACAGCGTGCACAAGATCGAAGAATCGCTGTCGGCCGCCCTGCGCAACTTCCCGATCCGTCCGATCGGCTGGCTGATGTGGGCACTGATCTTCCCGCTGGGCCGCCGCGCCGAAGCACCGGGTGATCGCCTGAGCCGTCGCGTCGCCGCTCTGCTGATGGCGCCGAACGAAGCGCGCGACCGCCTGGCACAGGGTGTGTTCCTGACCCCGTGCGAGAACAACCCGGGCGGCCGCATCAACAGCTATCTGGCCAAGGCCATCATGGCCGAGCCGGTGGAGCGCAAGTTCCTGAAGGCGCTGAAGAGCAAGGGCATCGAGGCGCTGGACTTCCAGAGCCAGCTGGACGAAGCCGTGGCCGAAGGTGTGATCACCCAGGACGAGCGCACGCTGCTGGAAGAGCTGCGCACGCTGACCCTGGACACCATCACCGTGGACGACTTCGACACCCACGAACTGCGCGCGGCCAGCTACTACGACCGCCAGCACAAGGACCCGCACTCGCAGGCCGCCTGATCGCCCGCGACACGCGTTGCCTCGACGGCGGGCCTCGGCCCGCCGTCGCTTTATCCGCCCAACGGAATCCCACCATGTCCACGCCCCTGCTCTCGCTCTACAACCGCCTGCAGCGCTGGCCTGCCGGCACCTGGCTGTTCTCGCGCGCGGTGTGCTTCAAGGCGCCCTACTTCGCCAGCATCGCGCCGCGCATCACCCGCCTGGAAAACGGCCGCTGCGAAGGTACGCTGGTGGACCGGCGCAGGGTGCGCAACCACATCGGCACGGTGCACGCGATCGCGATGTGCAATCTGGCCGAACTGACGGCCGGGCTGATGGTTGATGCATCACTGCCGAAGGGCATGCGCTGGATCCCCAAGGGCATGCAGGTGCAGTACCTGGCCAAGGCACGCGGCACGCTGCAGGCGGTGGCACTGCCGGCGCAGCCGATCGTGGTCGCGGCCCAGGGCTATGCGCTGCCGGTGACGGTGAGCGTACGCGACCGTGCAGGGACCGAAGTGTTCAGCGCCGTCATCGACATGTGGATGTCGCCGGCCAAGTGAGGTTCCGGCCAACGGCGCAGCCCCTCGTGGGTTGGTCGCGGCATGCGGTTATCGGTTGGGCCGGATGGGTCGAGCCAGGCGGGGACGCCGTGAACCCATCCCTGGGGGCTTAGCCGCGCCATCCATGGCGCGGATACCCCGCCCGGCCCGACCCATCCGGCCTCTGACAGATCTGTGCGGCGTCCAACCCACGCAGAAGAAAAAAGAAGAGCAGAAGCAAAAGCAGCCCATCGGCCGCTTTTGCTGTTGGTGTTGCTGTTTGCTCTTTTTTTTCTTCTCCGTGGGCTGGACGCCCGCGGAAACTGTCAGGGGCCGGGCGGGTTGGGTTCGCGGGGGTGTCCGCGGCATGGATGCCGCGGCCAAGCCTACAGGGACGTACTTGCGGCGTCCCCCGCGAACCCAACCCGCCTGGCCAAACCCATGACACGCTCTACGCGGCCAACCCACGAGGGGCTGCGCCGTTGGCCGGAACTCACACCAGCGCGCGCAGCACCAGCGCCAGGATCGCCGGCAGCGCCTGGATCATGAAGATCCGGCGGCTCACGCTGTAGGCGCCATAGCACCCCGCCACGACCACGCAGGCCAGCGAGAACGTCACCAGCACCGGCTGTGCCATCACCAGCCCCGCCACGATGCCGGCCGCCAGGAAGCCGTTGTACAGCCCCTGGTTGGCCGCCAGCACCTGTGTGGTCTGCGCCTTCTCCGGCGTGTTGCGGAACGTCTTCAGCCCCAGTGGCCGCGTCCACAGGAACATCTCCAGCACCAGGAAGTACACATGCAGCGCGGCAACCAGCAGCGTCAGCAGCAACGCGATCCATGACATCGTGGGTTCTCCTCAAATGGGGGGCGACCTCAACGGTCGCGGGGCAGCTTCTTCTCTTCGCGCAGCACGCCGAACGCGGCCAGCGTCATGAACGCGGCCACCGCAACGCCTCCGATGAACACCACGTGCGAACCGAACAATGCCAGTCCCTTGTGCACCCAGGTGAAGCTCAGGTCGGCCCCACGATAGACCACCGTGTCGATGGCCGCACCGGCCTTGTAGCGCCATTGCCGGTCGACACGGGTATAGATCGTCTCGCGTGCCGGCTTGGCCAGGGCGAACTCGCTGGCCCGGGTCATCACCTGCACCACCGCCACCATCAGCGGCATCGGCGACGCCGCCAGCACCGAGAAGCCGATCAGGATCGCGAAGCCGGGAATCAACAGCGCCGGAGCGATGCCGTGGCGCGACAGCAGCCAGCGGGTCAGGCCCAGCTGCATCAGCAGGGCCAGCGCGTTCACCGCCAGATCGATGCGCGAGAAAAATGCGGTGCTCGCCGCAGGGTCGGTGAACGACGCGCGCACGATGCTGGCCTGCTGGTTGTACAGCAGCGTTCCCACGCCGACGCCGAACACCACCATGATGGCCAGCCAGCGCAGCAGGGGCTCGCGCGCGATCAGCTTCAGGCCATCAAGCACGCTGCCGCCCATCGGCTGCTCGCCGGAGACCAGTTGCTGCTCGCGTTCACGCAGCACCGCCCAGTGCCGCAGGCGCCAGATGCACAGCAGGCACACGATCAGGAAGCCGGCCGAGACCAGCATCAGGTTGGCGATACCCACCCGCTGCACCAGCGCACTGGTGATGATCGGGCCGAGGAACGCGCCGAGCGTGCCGGCCGCGCCGATGTAGCCGTAGTACGCACGGGCCTGCACGTTGGAGAACACATCCGCCATGAAGCTCCAGAACACGGCGACGGCGAACAGGTTGAACACCATGACCCAGAAGAAGAAGGCCATGCCCCGCCCCGGCACGCCGCTATCGAACAGTGCGTAGAAGCCCAGCAGGGTCGCGATGAAGAAGCCATACACGGCCGGCAGGAATACCCGCCGCGGAAAGCGGCTGACCAGCCAGCCATAGACCGGCTGCAGCACCAGCATGATCACGAACACGCAGGAAAACAGGAACTGCAGGACGAAATCCTTCAGTGCGATGCCGTGGCTGGCGAACCAGGCGATCAGCACCGGCGGGAACACCGTCTCCAGGTCGGCCGAGGCCGCCATCGCCTCGCGTACCGGTCGCAGCACGTAGTAGCCGCTCAGCAGGCAGAAGAAGTAGAGGAACGACCACCACAGAGCCGGGGACTCGCGCAGCGCTGCCAGCAGCCCGCGCAACGGCCTCCCGTCCTGCACCGAACTCATGCGGCGCCCCACGCCAGCAGGCAGCGGTTGGACAGCGGCATGGCAGGCTCCGGGGGGCGGCAAAGCGCGTACGTTAGCCAATGCACTGCAACATCGCCAGCGCGGCACGCAGGTGGCACCGCAGGGGACTCGCACGGGCGACCGCCGACACGTTCGGATACACAATCCGGCAGCGTCAAAATTCCAACTTTTTCAACGAGATGCGCATTCATCTTCGCTTTGTTTGTGCACAGGCGAAAAGCGGCGCTAGAATCGCCATCAGCAGTCGCGCACGGGTCCAACCGATGAAAAAGAACAGCCTGCGTCGTCCGATCCGTTCGGCGGCCACCGGTTTGCTGGGCATGCTGATGCCCGTTGCCTTGTCCACCACCGCGCAGACCCCGCCGGCCTTGCCGCCGATGCCGGCCAACATCGAGACCGCGGCCGCGCCGGCCGTCGCTCATACCCAGCCGGCCGCTTACCGTACCGGCCTGATGCCGCAGGTGCAGGCACCCGCCCCCGGCTTCAACGTTGCCAACATCGAATCGATGGCGCAGCAGCTCACCTATGGCGAGCGCGTGCCGGGCATGGCGGTGGCGATCGTGCAGGGTGGACGCGTGCTGAGTGCGCGCGGTTACGGCGTCACCGACGTCAACAATCCGCTGCCGGTCGATGCCCATACCGTGTTCCGGCTGGCCTCGCTGTCCAAGGCCTTCGCGGGCACCATGGCCGGCCTGCTGGTCAATGACGGCACGCTGCGCTGGGACAGCAAGGTCACCGACTATGTGCCCGGCTTCCGCCTCAACTCGCCGGAAGCCACCGAGCGTCTGACCGTCGCCGACGTGCTCAGCCACCGCGTCGGCCTGCCCTACAACGCCTACGACCGTGACATCGAAGGCAACGCCGAGTACTACGCACTGACCCAGAAGCTGGCCAACACCAGCCTCAAGTGCCTGCCAGGCGACTGCTACGCCTACCAGAACGTGGCCTTCAGCCTGATCGGCGACGTCGTCTACGCCGCCTCCGGCAGCTTCTACGAGCAGGCGGTCGAGCGCCGCATCTTCAAGCCGCTGGGCATGAACGATGCCAGCCTCGGCCTGGCCGGCATCCAGGCCAGTTCGCGGTGGGCACGTCCGCATGTGCGCAGCCGTAATGGCTGGGTGTCGCTGACGCCGAAGCCGACCTACTACCGGGTCGCGCCGGCGGCCGGCGTCAACGCCAGTGCCAGCGACATGGCACAGTGGCTGCTGGCCCACACCGGTCATCGCCCCGACGTGCTGCCGGCACCGCTGCTGGCCACCCTGCATTCGAGCCTGATCAACACGCCGGGCGAAATGCGGTCGGGCTGGCGCCGCGAGCGTCTGCATTCGGCCGGCTACGCGCTCGGCTGGCGCACCTTCGATTACGCCGGTCATGACGTGGTGTTCCACGCCGGCGCCGTGCAGGGCTACCGTGGCCTTGTCGCTCTGGTCCCGGAGCGTGATCTTGGCATCGCGATCATGTGGAACGGCGAAAGCGGCCTGCCCAGCGGCCTGCTGCCGACCGTGCTCGACTCCGCGCTTGGCCTTCCCTCGCAACGCTGGCTGGACGTGGATACCGACTTCGGCAGCGACAACCTGATGGCCGAGGGCGCAAGCCCGGCGCAGCAGGACAAGCGCAAGGGCAAGGGTGCATCCAGCAACCGCGCGGTCGCCTCGCCGCGCTGAACCGGCACTCCCTGGCATCACCGGAAGGGCGGCCCATCGGTCGCCCTTTTTTTTTGCGGGCTGCAGGCAGGGGATAAAAAAACCCCCTCCTCGCTGGGCAGCCGAGGAAGGGGTTTCAGGGTACGGCTATCGGGAAGTACTTAGATCAGCGGCGCCGGGGTTGCCGGCAGAGCGACCGGAGCGGCCTTCTTCTTGCGGGCGGCCGGCTTGCGCTTGGCGACCTTCTTCGCTGCCTTCTTCGGGGCAGCCTTCTTGGTCGCCTTCTTGGCCGCCTTCTTCGCAACCTTCTTTACGGCCTTCTTGGTCGCCTTCTTGGCGACCTTCTTGGCCGGCTTGCGGGCAGTGGTCTTCTTGGCGGCCTTCTTTGCAGTCTTCTTCGCTGCCTTCTTGGCGACCTTCTTCACTGCCTTCTTCGCGGTCTTCTTCGCCGGCTTCTTGGCTACCTTCTTTGCCGCCTTCTTCACTGCCTTCTTCGCAGTGGTCTTCTTGGCGACCTTCTTCGCAGCCTTCTTCACCGCCTTCTTGGCGGTCGCCTTCTTTGCGACCTTCTTCACTGCCTTCTTGGCAGCGGCCTTCTTAGCGACCTTCTTCACCGCCTTCTTGGCGGCGGGCTTTTTCTTCGCAGCTTTCTTGGTTGCCATGGGATGGCTCCTCGTCAGTGATAGGGAGTTGAAACGCCCAGGTGGATCAAACCCGCGGATGCTGCGTGCGGGGACCGCCGGCGCGTCAGGCGCGCCGTTACGGATGCGGCAATGCCTGCCTCGATCGGCGGAGCAGGCATCGGAACGGGAGTTGCCTTGCATTTCTCCGGGGGAAGCGGGGCCATGTCCACCGTCTTGGGGATCGCGGTGGCTTTCGAGGGGCTGCTTCGCATCGGACGATTGATTCTGCGCACTCGGTTGGGCAGGCAAGGTCTGCTGAGGCGAAACCTAATCACGCTTTTTTTTACTGTCAACAACCCCCGCGAAAAATTTTCACATTGGCGCCGTCCCGGACACCGTCTCCAGCGTCCTCGTTTCGCTTCCGCAGACACCGCTGGCGTGCACAACACGACCGCCACGCGCGCCACTGCGCGCGCGCGCGCTCAAGAAAAAACACTTGAAATAAGCACTCTGCGTAGATGCGTGCCATTCCTGCGCCACCTCGCGCACGCACCCGGGCTACGTATCGCAGCGGCCTGCCGCGCCACCACAACGGGGCCGCAACGAGGCAGGAAAAGTTTTCACATTCGAACGCGCCGGCGCGGGGTGGAAACGCGGATTTGCGCAAAACTGCGCGCGTCCGAAGACACCCTTCCGAAGCGCCTGATGCCGCGTCGTGGGTGTGCAGCGAACCGGGCGTCATGAGTCCGGCGCGGTCGCCGGAACGAAAACGGCCACCCGAAGGTGGCCGTTTTCAAACCAGGAAACAACGACTCAGTGGTCGTCGTTCTCCAGGACTTCGGCGTAAGCGTCCGGGTCCAGCAGCTCGTTGATCTCTTCGGCGTTGGACAATTCGACCACGAACATCCAGCCCTCGCCGTAGGCATCTTCGTTGATGGTTTCCGGCTTGTCGGACAGCGCCGAGTTGACCTCGACGATCTTGCCGCTGATCGGGCTGTAGACGTCCGAGGCCGCCTTCACCGACTCGACGACAGCGATCTGCTCGCCGGCCTTGGCGTCGGCGCCGACCTCCGGCAGTTCGACGTAGACCAGGTCACCCAGCAGGCCCTGGGCGTGGTCGGAAATACCGACAGTAACGCGGCCATTGCCTTCGACACGGGCCCACTCGTGGGACTTGAGGAACTTGAGGTCGCCGGGGATCTCGCTCATGGGACTGCTCCAGGATTTGCAGGGGGTGGAAAAAACGGGGCTAGTGTAACCAACCGGCCGCCACTGCTGTCAGTGACGTCCGGCACGTTCGGATCAGGCGTCGGCGAGCACGCCGGGCTGGGCCTGGCCTTCGCGCACGAAGGGGAACTTGACCACGCGCACCGGCACCTGCCGGCCACGGATATCGACCGTGACCTGGCCGAGGTCACCTGCCGGCACGCGGGCAAAGGCGATGCCCTTGGCCAGCGTCGGCGAGAAGGTGCCGGACAGGATTTCGCCCTGGCCGCCGGCCGTGGTGACTACCTGGCCGTGGCGCAGGACACCCTTCTCGTCCATCACCAGGCCGATCATCTGCCGCGCATTGCCGGCGGCCTTCTGCGCTTCCAGCACGTCGCGACCGATGAAGTCACGGCCTTCGTCCAGCGACACCGTCCAGGCCAGTGCGGCTTCGTACGGGCTGATGGCTTCGTCCATGTCCTGGCCGTACAGATTCATGCCGGCCTCCAGGCGCAGGGTGTCGCGGGCACCGAGGCCAGCCGGCTTCACGCCTGCAGACAGCAGGCGGTTCCAGAACCCGACCACGGCCTCCTGCGGCAGCAGGATCTCGAAACCGTCCTCACCGGTGTAACCGGTACGGGCAACGAACAGTTCGACGCCCTCATCGGACCGCACCTGCAGCGCGGCGAAGCGGCCGAGCTTGCCCAGCGCCTCGCGGTCGGCGGCGCCGACCAGACCAATGACGAGCTCGCGCGCCTGCGGCCCCTGCACCGCGAGGATGGCCAGGTCAGGACGCTGTTCAACGGACACGTTGAACGGAGCGGCCTGCGTACGCAGCCAGGCCAGATCCTTCTCGCGGGTGGAGGCGTTGACCACCATGCGGAAGAAGTCCTCGCCCAGGTAATAGACGATGAGGTCATCGATGACGCCGCCTTCGGCATTGAGCATGCACGAGTACAGCGCCTTGCCCGGCACCTTCAGCTTGTCGATGGAATTGGCCAGCAGGCGGCGCAGGAACGGCTTGACCTGCTCGCCGCGCAGGTCCACCACGGTCATGTGGCTGACGTCGAACACGCCGGCCTCGCGACGCACCAGGTGGTGCTCATCCAGCTGCGAGCCGTAGTGGATGGGCATGTCCCAACCCCCGAAATCGACCATCTTGGCGCCGAGGGCGCGGTGGGTATCGTTGAGCAGCGTCTTCTGGGTCATGACCGTTCCGGCAGCAGAGGAAACAAGAACCCCCATTATCCCAGATCGATCGCCCACGGGCGTGCCGCACCGCAGCGGTTCGCGCACGTACCGCCCGCAGGCTCAGCTGGCCGCTTCAACCACCAGCGTGCTGCCCTGCACCGCGACCACCCGCACCCGTGCCCCGGCCGGCAGTTCCGGACCGCTGACCTGCCAGTACGCATCGTCGATGCTGACCCGACCCTGCCCGTCCGTGATGCCCTGCTGCAATGGCACCACCCGACCAATCAGCTGCTCGGCGCGGCGGTTCAGCAACGGCTTGTCGCTGGCGCGTGCCCGCGACCTGCCCCAGCGCCGGTAGCACTGGATCGAAAGCACGCTCAGCACGACGAAGGCGACCACCTGCCACAGCAGCGGGATGCCGGCAAAGATCGCCACCAGCACGAACACCGCTGCAGCGCCGATGCCGATCCACAGCATGAACGCGCCGGGCAGCAGAGCCTCCGCAGCGAACAGGAGCAGGGCCAGCGCCCCCCAGGCGACGACGTCCCAGCGCATGTCAGCCTCCGATCGGCGGCGGTCGCTTGCCGGCCGCCTTGTTGTCCTGGCTGGCCAGTGCCTGCTTGGCCAGCTCGGCCACGCCGGCGATGGAGCCGATCACCCCACTGGCCTCCATCGGCATCAGCACCAGCTTCTGGTTCGGCGAGCTGGCCAGTTCCTTGAACGCTTCCACGTACTTCTGGGCGACGAAGTAGTTGATCGCCTGCACATCGCCCTCGGCGATCGCCGCCGACACCACCTTGGTCGCCATCGCTTCGGCTTCCGCCAGGCGCTCGCGTGCCTCCGCATCGCGGAACGCTGCCTCGCGCCGCCCTTCCGCCTCCAGCACGGTGGCCTGCTTCTCGCCATCGGCGCGCAGGATCTCCGACTGCCGCGACCCTTCCGCCTCCAGGATCTGCGCACGCTTCTCGCGCTCGGCCTTCATCTGCCGCGCCATCGCGTCGAGCAGATCGCGGGGCGGCTGGATGTCGCGGATCTCGATGCGGTTCACCTTCACGCCCCACGGGTTGGTGGCATGGTCGACCACGCTGAGCAGCTGGGCATTGATCACCTCGCGCTGGCTCAGCGATTCGTCCAGGTCCATCGAGCCGATCACGGTACGGATGTTGGTCTGGACCAGAGCGATCATGGCCACTTCCAGGTTGGCCACCTCATAGGCGGCCTTGGCGGCGTCCAGCACCTGGAAGAACACCACCCCGTCGACGCGCACGGCGGCGTTGTCCTTGGTGATCACTTCCTGGCTGGGTACATCCAGCACCTGCTCCATCATGTTCACCTTGCGCCCCACGCCGTACACGATGGGGATCAGGAAGTGCAGGCCGGGGGTCATGGTGTGGGTGTAGCGGCCGAACCGCTCGACAGTCCATTCATATCCCTGCGGCACCATGCGCACGGCCTTGAACAGGATGACCACGGCCACGAAGGCCAGTACCACGGTAAAGAACATGGTCGGGAACATCAGGCTTTCCTTATCGGTAGACGTCCAACCCCGAGCATAGCGTGTGAATGCGGCGTGCACACGTTCTCACCACCGCACCCGCCCGCGCAGGATGTCGATGAACATCACCCAGTCCCCCAGGAACGAGTACAGCGGATGGCGGAACGTGGCCGGGCGGTTCTTCTCGAAGAAGAAGTGCCCCACCCAAGCGAACCCGTACCCACAGACCAATGCCGTCAACAGCAGCAGCGGCTGGCCGCGCAGGATCGCCGCAGCGACCAGCAGCAGTACGCCGCAGCTGCCGATGAAGTGCAGGCGCCGCGACACCGGATGGCGGTGCTCGCTGAGATAGAACGGATAGAAGTCACGGAAGCTGGAGAAACGGGACATGTGCGCACTCCCAACGCCACGATCCGCCCCATCATGCCCCTTTCCGGCGGGCCTGGCACTGCCGGCGGTCAGCCCGGCTGGCGCGGCCCGAACATGATCACCGCCATGCCCGCCAGGCACAGTGCAGCACCCAGCAGATCCCAGCGGCTGGGCCGGACGCCATCGACCAGCCACAGCCAGAACAGCGCGGTGCCGATGTACACGCCACCGTAGGCGGCATAGACGCGGCCACTGGCGGTCGGATGCAGGGTCAGCAGCCAGGCGAACAGGGCCAGACTGGCCGCCGCCGGCAGCAGCAGCCAGACGCTGCCTCCTTTGCGCAGCCACAGCCACGGCAGGTAGCAGCCGACGATCTCGGCCAGCGCGGTCAGCAGGAACAGGCCGAGTGTCTTCATTCCTTCTCGGCGGCCTTGGCGTGCTGCCAGAGCGCTTCCTGCGCGTCCAGGTCCAGCGAGGCGAGGGATGTGCCCTGTGCCTCGGCCTGTGCCTCCATCGCCCGGAAGCGACGCTCGAACTTGTGGTTGGCACCGCGCAGCGCGGCGCCCAGGTCGATGTCGGCGTGGCGCGCCAGGTTGGCGCAGACGAACAGCAGGTCGCCCAGTTCCTCCTGCAGCCGCGCCTTGTTGCCGGCGATGTCGCCGCGCTCGAACTCCTCGCGCAGTTCCTGCAGTTCCTCGGCTGCCTTGTCCAGGACCGGCAGCGGGCCCGGCCAGTCGAAGCCCACCTTGGCCGCGCGCGACTGCAGCTTCACCGCGCGTTGCCACTCCGGCAGGCCCCGCGAGATTCCAGCCAGGGCGGAATGGTCCTGTTCGCCCTTGGCTGCCCGCTCCGCGCGCTTGATCGCATCCCAGTTGCGCATGACCCCATCGGCATCATCGACGCTGACATCGGCGAAGACATGCGGATGGCGGCGCTGCATCTTGTCGCTGATCGCGCGGGCAACCTCTGCGAAAGCGAACGCCCCCTGCTCTTCGGCCATGCGAGCATGGAATACCACCTGCAGCAGCAGGTCGCCGAGCTCGTCGCAGAGATCATCGAGGTCGCCGCGATCGATCGCATCGGCGACTTCGTAGGCTTCCTCGATGGTGTACGGGGCAATGGTCGCAAAGTCCTGCTCCAGGTCCCACGGGCAGCCGCCCTGCGGATCACGCAGGCGGGCCATGATCGCCAGCAGGCGTTCCAGTTCGGTGCTGGCGGCACTGCCGGCGGTGGGGGTGTCGTGCGCGCTCATGCGGCCTCCAGGTCAGTCGGACAACCAGTCGCGCCACGGCAGGCTGGTATCGCCAAGGGCGATGAAATCGCCGTTCAACAGCGTCTCGCGGCGGTTGTAGCGGAAGGGCTTGCCGGTCGCCGCCGAGAGGACCGCGCCGCCCGCCGCGTGCAGCACGCACTGGCCGGCGGCGGTATCCCATTCGGAGGTCGGGCCGAGCCGCGGGTACACATCCAGGCCCGCCTCGGCAATGCGGCAGAACTTCAGCGACGAGCCCTGGGCGATGGTCTCGATGCGGCCCATGCGCGCCAGCAGCGCTTCGGTTTCCGGCGAGCGGTGGGAGCGGCTTGCCGCCACCCGCAGCGGAGCGGTCGCCGGGCTGCGCGTGCGCAGCACGGTGTCGTGCAGTCCCTGCCGGCGGTACGCCAGTTCGCCGCGCATGGCGTGCCACAGAATGCCGGTGACCGGCGCCAGCACGACGCCAAACGCCGGGGCACCCTGGTAGATCAGGGCGATGTTGACGCTGAATTCGCCGTTGCGCTTGACGAACTCGCGGGTACCGTCAAGCGGATCGACCAGCCAGTAGGCGCCCCAATGGCGGCGCAGTTCCCAGGGCACCTGGGCCGACTCTTCAGACAGGATGGGCAGATCCGGGGTCAGTTGCCGCAGACCCTGCTCGATGACCTGGTTGGCGGCCAGGTCAGCGGCGGTCACCGGACTGTTGTCGTCCTTGATCCGCACGTCGAATCCTTCGGCGTAGACCTGCATGATGGCCTGGCCGGCTTCCTGCGCGATGGCGATCGCGGTCTCGCGCAGATCCGTGGTCAGCTTGATCATCGGGCTCCCTGCAGCCACTGGCGGGCGATGAACAACGCCGCCAGCGAGCGGCCCTCGGAAAAGTCCTCGCGCAGCATCAACCGGTCCAGCTCGGACAGCTTCCAGGGCACCACCTCCAGCTCCTCGGGCTCGTCCCCGATCAGCTTTTCCGGATACAGGTCGCGCGCCACCACCAGCCACGACTGGTGGCTCATGTACGTCGGCGCCAGCGTCATGGCGCGCAGCACATCGACCCGATGCGCGCCATAGCCGGCCTCTTCCTTCAGCTCGCGATCGGCGGCCTGCTCGGGGGTCTCGCCGGCATCGATCCGGCCCTTGACCAGGCCAAGCTCGTAGCGATGTACCCCGGCGGCGTATTCACGCACCAGCAGCACCGTCTCGTCGTCGAGCATGGGCACCACCACCACCGCACCGTGGCCACGACTGACCAGACGCTCGAAGCGGCGGCGTTCACCATTGGAGAATTCCAGATCCAGATGCTGGCGCTGGAAGGGACCGTTCTCTTCATCGGTGATCCGATGGATGATCGGCAGGCGACGGCTGGCACGGTCATCGTTCATGCGGAATCTCCGCGGCGGCCGACGCGGGCGCCGGGGCCGATAGAATGTGCAGGCAGCAACATGTTCATGAGCCCGAAATGCTAGCAGACCCAACCCCCTCCCCGCTGGCCCTGCACTGGCGGCAACGCGACCTGCAGGTGCTGTGGCATCCGTGCACACAGATGCGCGAGCATCCCGACACCCTGCCGCTGGTGCCGATCGCGCGCGGCGAGGGTGCGTGGCTGATCGACCATGACGGCAACCGCTATCTGGATGCCGTCAGCAGCTGGTGGACGAATCTGTTCGGCCACGCCGAGCCCCGCATCGGCGGCGCCATCGCGGCCCAGGCCGGCCAGCTGGAACAAGTGATGCTGGCCGGCTTCAGCCATGAGCCGGCGATCACCCTGGCCGAACGCCTGCTGGCACTGGCCCCGCGGCAGGCCGGGCGCGATCCGCTGGCCAAGGTGTTTTACGCCGACAACGGCTCGGCCGGGGTGGAAGTGGCACTGAAAATGGCCTTCCATTACTTCCATAACCGCGGCGAGACCCGGCGTACGCGTTTCATCGCGCTGGAAAACGGCTACCACGGTGAAACGCTCGGTGCGCTGGCGCTGGGCGACATCCCACTGTACCGGCGGGTGTACGCGCCGTTGCTGGCCGAAGGGCTGTTCGCACCCTCGCCCGACGCCTACCTGGCCGAGCCAGGGCAGAGCGCCGCCGAGCGTGCGCGCCAGGCCGCCGATGGCCTGGCGACGCTGTTCGACCAGCACCCCGGTGAAGTATGCGCGGTGATCCTGGAACCCCGCCTGCAGTGCGCCGGTGGCATGCGCATGCATGATCCGGTGTATCTGCAGCGCGTGCGTGAGCTGTGCGACGCGCACGGTGCGTTCATGATCGCCGACGAGATCGCCACCGGCTTCGGTCGCACCGGCACGATGTTCGCCTGCGAGCAGGCCGGGGCGATGCCGGACCTGATGTGCCTGTCCAAGGGCCTGACCGGCGGGTTCCTGCCGCTGGCCGCGGTCCTGGCCACGCAGGCCCTGTACGACGCTTTTCTCGACGACTCCCGCGAGCGTGCGTTCCTGCACTCGCACAGCTATACCGGCAATCCGCTGGCGTGCGCTGCGGCGCTGGCGACGCTGGACATCTTCGGCAGCGACGATGTGATCGCGCGCAACCGCGGCACCGCATCGGTGATGGGCACCCTCGCGGCACCGTTTGCCGACCACCCGCATGTGGCCGATGTGCGCCAGGCCGGCATGGTGGTGGCATTCGAACTGTCGCGCGGCGGCGACAGGCGCACGCCCTTCGACCCCGGACTGCGGCTCGGCCTGCACGCGTACAAGGCAGCACTGAAGCGCGGCGTGGTCCTTCGCCCGCTGGGCGATGTGCTGTACTGGATGCCACCGTACTGCGTGGACGACGAACAACTGGATCTGCTGGCGCATACCACGCTGGCCGCCATCGACGAGGCGATTGCATGCGCGTGACCCGCTGTCCCATCGACCTGCCGCTGCACAGCGGCCAGACCGTGACCCTGCCCGAGGAGACCGCCAACCACCTGGTGCGGGTGATGCGCCTGCGCGAAGGCGATGGCTGCGTCCTGTTCAACGGCGATGGCCATGACTACGCTGCGACGCTGACCGTGGTCGGCAAGCGCGAAGTGCAGGCACGCATCGACAGCGTGCAGGCCATCGACATCGAATCGCCGCTGGCCATCACCCTGATGCAGGGCATCGCGCGCGGCGAAAAGATGGACCTGATCCTGCAGAAGGCCACCGAACTCGGCGTCAGCAGCATCCTGCCGGTGAACGCGGAACGCACCGAGGTGAAGCTGGACGCGGCCCGCGCCGAAAAGCGCGTGGCGCACTGGAACAACGTCGTGCAGTCGGCCTGTGGCCAGTCCGGGCGCGCGCGCATTCCACGGGTGGGTGCGCCGCTGTCGCTGGCGCAGGCAACCGCTTCGCTGCCCGCCGATACGCTGCGGTTGACCCTGGACCCGATGGGTTCGCACCGGCTGTCGACATTGGCAGCGGCGCCCGCGGGCGGCATCGTGATCGCGATTGGTCCGGAGGGCGGCTGGTCGCCACGCGACCGCGAGCAGCTGGCCGCCGCCGGCTTCCAGGGCCTGCAGCTGGGCCCGCGCATCCTGCGCACGGAAACCGCCGGGCTGGCCGCGATCGCCGCGTTGCAGGCGCGGCTGGGTGATCTCGGTTAGGTCCACCGACAACCTGCACGCCAACGGCAGCGCCGGGCCATGCCCGGCGGCCTGTGTCCGGGGGGCGGCCTCAGGCCGCCAGTGAAGCCAGCGCGCTTTCCAGTGCGTCCAGATTCGGCAGCAGCGCGCTCTGCTCACCCAGCAGTACGCGCATGTGCACGATCTGCGGCAGGGTCTCCTCCGACGCATCGGCCAGAAGGCCATCGCGCGGCACCGAGATCAACTGCGGGAAGTTCTGGGTCAGCAACGCGTAATACGGCCGCTGCTGATCGCCGCTGAGCGCCTTCAGTACCACCACCTTGTTGTGGACACCGGCTGCCTCGTCCCCCAGCCCCGAAAGCCGTGCGAATGACACCAGCGGCACCTGCCAGCCATGCCAGGCGATCTCGCCGACCAGCCAGCGGGGGGCGTCGGCCACCGACTGCACCGGCACCCGCGACATCATTTCAGCCACCGTGGCATTGGGCAGCAGCACGCGTTCGTTGCCGGCCTGGATCAGGACACCACGGATTTCATCGTTGCTGGCGTAACTCATGGAGCCTCTCCGTTGTGGTCACCCTCGCCCCAGCGCGCGGCGATGATCTGCGCCAGTTCCTGCGGTTCGCCAGCGGCCATGCCGGCGGCCACCACGGCGGTGGCGGCGGCCGGGTCGTAGCATCCCTCCCCCACCTGTCCGGCCACCCACGCGCCGGCGGCAGCCAGGTCCAGCGCCGGCCCGACATGGCCCAGATCGGCACCGCTGAGCAGTACCAGTGCGGTGTACTGGGCCGGCAACGCGGCAATCCAGATGCCCTGCGCGTCGGTCAGGAAATGCAGACCGTCGCTGGCCGCGCGGACGCCGATGTCATCGGCCAGCACATGCACCTGCCCGGGGGTGGCGCGCTGGCCGGCTTCGGCCAGCTGCACCGGCAGCGGCGAGACACGCGCCATCTGCTTGACGAGATTGCCGTAGCGGCCCCCATCCAGGCGCATGTGCACCAGCACCGGCACCGCCAATGCCGAAGGCAGCGCGCCCAGCAGGCGACGCAACGCATCAGGGCCACCGATCCCGGCCAGCACCAGCAGCGCGCCCGCGCGTGCTCCGGGCGGGGCGGCCGCATCCAGGTCGACCAGGCTCAGGTGGTCGGTATCGAACGACGATGAGCGCGCCTCGACCTCCGCTGCGGCGTACGCCGGGGTGGCGGCATCGGCCGACTCGTCCACCAGCGACCACGCGGTGTGATCGAACGTCACCGACGGTGCCGCGGGGGGTTCTGTCCGTGCGACCGGCGCTTCCGGCGGTTCGGGCACGATCGGCTGCAGCGCGGCCAGAGCGTGTTCGAACGCGACCGGTTCATGCAGCTGCGCCGGCGGTGCGTACAGGCCATCGGCTGGCACGTCGTCGGCCCAGTGGTGTGCCTGTTGCAGGTGCGTCTGCAGCGCTGCCTCCTGCGGTGCAGGCGGCGGCGCAGGACGACCGGGCTCCAGCTGCAGGGCCGGTTCGTCCTCGGCGCCCGGCGGCAGCACCTGCTGGTGTCCATGCAGCTTGGCGGCCAGGTGACGCCCCCAGCGCTGCGCCTCCCAGCCGTTCCGGCGCGCGGCCAGCTCGGCTTCGTCGAACACCAGGGTCAGGCCGGGGGCCGACAGCACGGGCTCCAGGCGTTCCAGTGCGTCCTCGATCGCCGCTTCCAGTGCGATCACCACGAACTGCGGCCGCGCGTCATGCAGCGCCTGCGGTTCAAGGCCATTCGGGTCGTCTTCCAGCACGATCTGCACGTCGGCGTGCGCCAGTGCTTCGCGCAGGCGCTCACGCGCCGCGCCAGGCCGGGCCAGCAGGGCGACGGCCGGGTTGGCTTCACTCTCGGACACGGGCGATCCCCAGCAGGTCGTACACGTTACGCATCAGGTCCAGCTCCTGATAAGGCTTGCCCAGGTAGCGCTGGACGCCGATTTCGAAAGCGCGCTGCCGGTGCTTGTCGCCGCTGCGCGAGGTGATCATCACGATCGGAACGTCCCGGTAACGCGGGTCGGCGCGCATCGCGGTGGCCAGCTCGTAGCCGTCCATGCGCGGCATCTCGATATCCAGCAGCATCAGGTCGGGAACACGCTCCTCCAGCCGCTCCAGCGCTTCCACGCCATCGCGGGCGACGCTGACCTCGAAGTTGTGGCGCTCCAGGATGCGGCCGGTGACCTTGCGCATGGTCAGCGAGTCGTCGACCACCATCACCAGCGGCACCTGCCGTTCCTGACGCGGCGCGTTGACCAGCACCGGCGGCGTCGGGTTGGCCAGGTAACGACGCACCAGCGGCGCCACGTCCAGGATCACCACCACGCGGCCATCGCCGGTGATGGTGGCACCGTAGATGCCCGGTACCGACGCGATCTGCAGGCCGACCGGCTTGACCACGATTTCACGGTTGCCCAGCACCTGGTCGATCGCCACGGCAGCTCGCAGGTCGCCGGCGCGGACCAGCAGCAGCGGCACCTGCGCCTGGCCCTCGGCACGTGCCGGTGCCTGGCCGACCAGGCTGCCCAGGTCGTACAGCGGATAGTCTTCGCCGCTGTAGCGATAGCTGCTGTCGGCGGCCTCGAAGCGCTCGCGCGAGAGGCGGCCGATACCGCTGACCGAAGCCACCGGCACGGCAAAGGTGGTTTCGCCGATCTGCACGAACACGGCCTGGGTAACGGCCAGCGTCTGCGGCAGGCGCAGGGTGAAACGCACGCCCTGGCCACGCACCGACTGGATATCGACCGAGCCACCCAGCTGGCGCACTTCATTGCGCACCACGTCCATGCCCACGCCGCGGCCTGCCAGCTGGCTGACCTGGTCGGCGGTGGAGAAGCCCGATGCGAAGATCAGGTTGTCCAGTTCGTGATCGGCAGGCTGCGCGTCGGCGGCCAGCAGGCCACGGTCGATCGCGCGGCGACGGATCGCCTCCCGATCCAGGCCGGCGCCGTCATCGGCCACGTCCAGCACGATTTCCGAGCCTTCGCGATGCAGGCGGATGGCAATCTCGCCCTCTTCCGGCTTGCCGGCGGCACGGCGCTGCTCCGGCGCCTCCAGGCCATGGGCCACCGAGTTGCGCAGCATGTGCTCCAGTGGCGCGACCATGCGGTCGAGGACGTTGCGGTCCAGTTCGCCATGGGTGCCTTCCAGGGTCAGGTGGACCTGCTTGCCGGTGTCGATGCCGGCCTGGCGCACCACGCGGCGCAGACGCGGCACCAGGCCGTCGAACGGCACCATCCGCGCACGCATCAGGCCATCCTGCAGCTCCGAACTGACGCGCGACTGTTGCTGCAGCAGGGCATCGTACTGCCGCGAGAGATCGTCCAGCACGCCCTGCAGGCCGCCCAGGTCGGCGGCGGACTCGTTCAGCGCACGGCTGAGCTGCTGCAGGGTGGAGAAGCGGTCCAGTTCCAGCGGATCGAACTTCTGGTCGGCCTGGTCCTGCTCACGCTGGTAGCGGGCAACGATCTGCGCTTCGGTCTCCAGGTCGAGGCGACGCAGCTGGTCGCGCAGACGCGCGTTGGTGCGTTCAAGCTCGCCCATCGCGCCGCGGAAGGCGCCGAGCTGCTGCTCCAGGCGCGACCGGTAGATCGCCACCTCACCTGCGTGATTGACCAGCCGGTCGAGCAGATCTGCGCGGACGCGCACCTGCTCCTGCTGGGGACGTGCCAGCGGATCGTCCTCGACCGTGCTTTCGACCGGCAACGGCGCGGACAGCGGCGCATCGGCCAGGGCAACGGTCGCGGGTACGACGGTGGTTTCAGTCTCCACCGGGCCAGCCGTGCCGACGGCGGCAGCCGCTGCCGGATCGGTGGCGGTACGTGCCTCGAAAGCATCGACCAGGTCCTGCGCCGGCTCCACCACGCGATGCTCGCCGGTACGGGTCAGCAGCTGGTGCAGGCGATCGAAACCGCGCTCGAGCAGCTGCACATCGCGCCGCTCGATCTCGGTGCGCCCCGCCGCGACCACCTCCAGCAGCGATTCGATGCTGTGGCCGAGGTCGCCGATGGCGTTGATGCCGGCCATGCGTGCGCCGCCCTTCAGCGTATGCAGGTCACGCTGCAGGCCGGCGAGCACTTCGCGGTCCTGCGGCGCATCGCGCAGCTCGCTGATCAGGCCATCGCAGTGATCAAGCAGGTCCTTGCCTTCTTCGACGAAGATGTCGACCAGCTCGCGGTCATACACGGTGAAGTCAAGCAGATCGGCAGGCTCCTCGCCCACGCTGCCTTCCGGTTCCGGTTCCGGCATCGGCTCGATCGGCTCGTGTGCCGGCACGTCATCTTCGGCAACCGGACCCTCGACCGGCGTGGAACCGCCCGGTCCGGCAGCGCCGCTGCCCTGGCCCGGCGCGTCTTCCATCTCGAAGAACGGCGACGGCGGCGCGGCTGCCGGCTGCGGATCGACCGCAGGCTCTGCAAGGGACTCCCCGGCATTCACCGTCGCCGGGGACGGCGGGTCGGCGCTCTCTCCTTCACCGACCGCCGTCTCCCCGCCGACGTCCGCATCCTCGGCAAAGGCATCCGCCTCGCCCGGCGCGAGTTCGCTGGCCTGCAGGCCGAGCACGGACCACTGCCCGTCGTCGGCCGGAGTCTGCTCTTCGTCGATCACATGCAGGCCGGCTTCGAGCGCAGCTTCCAATGTGACCGGTTCCGCAAAACCCGGCGCAGCCATGTCATCCTGCAGGCTCGACAGCGTGCTGTCGAGTGGCAGTGCAGCAGCGTCATCACTCGCATCGAACCCTTCCACGTCATCCCATGACGTATTCAGGTCGATCGTTTCGGTGAACGCGGCGGCGTCCGCCGCCTCATCCGCATCACGGTCGTCGACCGGCAGCGCACTGGCGTCCAGGTACGGCGACAGGTCATCCGCGCCTGTCAGCGCGGCGTCTTCGGCCAGCGCGGGGGGCGCATCGGCGACTGCCGGCGACACGACCGCTGCGGATTCATCGGCAGCGGCCGCGACCGGTGGCAGCGTGGCCGCCTCCTCCTGCCCGGTACCGCCCAACGACGGCCAACCGGCGTCGAAGTAGCGCGAAAGGTCATCGCTGGCCGTGAGCTCGGCCACGTCCAGTCCGTCCTTCGCCGGATCGGCTGCGGGCACGTCATGGGTGTCAGCAGGTGCACTGTCGATCCCGGCGTTGATTCCGGCGCCGATGTCGCTCTGCGCATCGGCAGGAAGCTGCGCGTCCACCTCGTGCGCAGGCTCTCCATCGGTCGCGAGCGCCTCTTCGTCATCCAGCCCCACCAGCGGCCAGCGCGCTTCCGGCAGCTCGCCGGCCAGAGCCTGCAGGCGCTGTACCAGCGCAGGCTGAGGCGCAATGCGCGGCTGCTCCGCCTGCAATGCTTCCATGGTCGCGGTAATGGCCTGCGCGGTCGCATCGAGCGCAGCAACACCGTCGTCGCCCGGCACCACATCGGCGGCCAGGGCCCGCTTGATATAGGATTCGGCGCCGCCCGTGACCGCCGTGATCTCCGGCACCTCGGTCATCGCGAAGGCGCCGTTCATGGTGTGCACGGCGCGCAGCAGCGCATCGCTCACCGGCTGTGGTGCCTGCTGCGCCGAGCGCAGCCACGCCTGCAGGGTTGCCTGGTGGACCTCCACCTCGGCTTCGAGGATCTCGCGCAGCACGCTGTCGATATTGGCCGGAGTCCCCTCGACCGCGGTCGCGTTCCCGGCGTCGGCTGTCGTCGCCACTTCCGCTTCGAGAATGCGGCTGATCTCGTCCTCGCCCTCTTCCACCGCCGGCGCCACCGGTGCGGGCGCCGCAGCCGGCAGCGGCACGTAGAACGTCTCTTCGCCGGCACCCACGCGATCGGCAACGGCCTGCATCGCCTGCAGATCGACACTGATGCGCTGGCCATGACGCAGTGCGTCGCTCAGCTGCGGCAAGGCGGCATGCGCGTGATCAACCATCGCCAGCACGGCCGGCGTGGCCGGACGGCTGCCGTCAAGCACACGGTTGAGCATGCCTTCGATCTTCCAAGCGAACTCGCCCAGCGTCCGCGCACCGACCAGGCGGCCGCTGCCCTTGAGGGTGTGGAAGATGCGGCGGATCGGCCGCAGCCGGTCCAGATTGTCCGGCTGCGCGTGCCATGCCGGCAGCAGCGTTCCGAGGTTGGCACGCTCGTCGTCGAACTCTTCCAGGAACACCTCGCGGATGTCCTCGTCGATGTTCTCCGCATCATCGTCGAAGCCGGCATCGAAGCCCGCTTCGGACGCAGCCGTGATCGCGACCGGCGCGTCGGCGGCCGATGGCATCGCCCGCGGGTTGAAGTCCTCCGCGGCGGCGCTCAGTTCAGCGAAGAACCGGGCATCGGCCTCGCTGAAATCGATCGGTGCGATGGTGTCGATCTCGATCAGGGCCACCGCCGGTGCTGCATCTGCGGCAGGCGATGCGTCCGCGGCGAGCGTGATCGGATCCGTTGGCTCCGCATCAACGCTGTCCAGCACCGGATGCAGGTCTGCGTCGTCTTCCAGCACCAGCGTTTCCATCGCATGCAAGGACAGCACGTCGTCGGCGTTGTCCAGTGCATCGGCGTCGAAACGGAATACGACTTCATCAGCAGCCACATCCGCGGCGCCATGCTCGGCGGCCACCGGATCGAATACCGGCGCCGACGTAATGTCCGGTGTACCGGCGGACGCGAACGCCACCGTGTCGTCGCCGGACACCGACGGTGCATCCGCCATGTCGTCCACCTGGGACAGCGTCCACTGCGGCACCTCGGCCGGTACCGGATCGATCGTTTCGTCGCTGGCCAAGGCCGGCGCATGTGCATCATCCGCGTACCCGGCACCGACCTCCACAGCAGCCAGGTCCCATTGCGGCACGGCCGGGGCCGGTGCACTGGACGCGGCGAACACCAGCGAGCTACCGGCATCGGGCGTCGTCCCGGGTACCGCGACCGGTACCGACAACCCACCGAACATCAGCCCGTTGTCGGTCACTGGCGGTGCCAGCGGCGGATCGAAGACGAAGTCCGGCAGGGCGGCAGCCACACTGCCGGCGGCGGGCGCGGCCGTGCTCACATCGATGTCGACGTGGCCGGGCTGCAATGGCATCACCTGCAGGTCTACCGCCTCGCGCTCGACCGCTTGCACGCCCTGCGGCGCCTCGTCGATCGCGGCGCGCTCCGGCAGCGGCCAGTAGCGCAGCGCTTCCAGGCTGCTGCGGGTGATCTCCAGAATGTCCTCACGGCCCGGACGACGATCACGCAGGGCTTCGAGGTAGTACTCCAGGCTGGCCATGGCGTCGGCGAGCGTATCCAGCTGGCGCCCGCTGGGCACACGCTGGCGACCGATCAGCTCGGCGTCGATGTACTGCTGCACGCCGCGCAGGTAGTCGGCGGCAGTCCCCAGGTCGAGCATCCGCAGTGCACCGGCGACGTCGCCGAGCAGGCGCGGCACGTCCTGCAGTTCCGCGTGGTTCCAGCTGGTTTCGATGAACGCGACAAAGTGCTCGCGGGCCGCAGCGAAATTGGCGATGGCCTCGTGTGCCAGCACCTCGACGGTACGGCGGTTTTCCACGGCGGCAGGGTCATCCTCGCCGCTGCCATCCGCACCCAGATGGGCAACCTGGTCATCCAGCGACGCATCGACGTAGAGCAGCGCGCCGGCGATGTCCAGCAACAGGTTCTCGTCGATCTGCTGGCGGCCCTCGACCACGCCGCGCAGCGCGTCGCGCTGCTGCACGACCACGCCGCGGGCCACGCCCAGGCCCATCATGCCCAGCGTATCGGCCACGGCCCCCAGTTCGTCGGCCTGCGTCTGCAGCTGTTCTGCTGCACCGCCGGTGCGCAGATGCAGGTCCAGCGCATCCTTGATGCGCAGCAGCTCTTCCTTCACCGCGCTGCCGACCGTATCGAGCAGTTCGCGGTTGCGCCCGCTCAGGCTGCCGCGCGCATGGTCGAGCTCGGCTTCGGTGGCGGTGACGCTGTCGGGAGCGAACGCGAACAGGACGCTCTCGTTGATGCCGGCCGCACCGCGCGCGGCGCGGATGTCATTGAGCAGCGGCAGCAGCACGATCGGAATGTCGCGGTGGCCGTTCTGCAGGCGCTCCAGATAGTCGGGCAGCAGCACGCTGCCGCGCATCAGCGTGGCGCAGGCCTCGTCACGATCAGACGCCTGGCCGCTGCCGATCGCATTGGCGAGCTGCTCCAGCTCCTCGGCCACCATTGCCGGGGCGTACAGTTCGACCATGCGCAGGGTGCCCTGCACCTGGTGCAGGTGGCCGGCGCAGATACGCATGCGGCTGGCATCGGACGGATCCTCGGCGTAGTACTCGACCTCGTTGCGCACCTGGCGCAGGGTCTCGTCCAGCTCGGGCTTGACCCAACCCAGCGCTGCGTGGCTCATCGCATCGCGCAGAGTGCTCATTGACAGGCTCCGGTCGCCGCCGCGCGAAGGCCGCGCTGGATCTGGCGTGGGGAATGGAAATGCTTCATCGACGGGTTCCTTGCTCTTCGCCCTGCCCGCGTCACGCCGGCAGCTTGAAGTCGGCGACCGAACGACGCAGGTCGGCAGCCAGCTGCGCGAGGTGGCCGATCGACTCCGCGGTCTGTCCGGCACCCTGTGAGGTCTGGCCGGTGATCTGGCGGATCACGCCCATCGTGCGGGTGATGTCCGACGCGGCTGCGGACTGCTGCTGGGCCGCGATGGAGATGTTCTTGATGAGGGTGTTCAGTGCATTGGACACGCGCTCGATCTCGGTCAGTGCCGTACCGGCGTCTTCGGCCAGACGTGCACCGGACACCACTTCGGCGGTGGTCTGTTCCATCGAGGTGACGGCCTCGTTGGTGTCGGCCTGGATGGCCTGCACCAGGTTCTCGATACGGCGCGTGGCGCCCGATGTGCGCTCTGCCAGGCGCTGCACTTCGTCGGCCACGACCGCGAAACCGCGGCCCGCTTCGCCCGCCGACGCGGCCTGCACCGCTGCATTCAATGCCAGGATGTTGGTCTGTTCGGAAATGTCGTTGATCAGTTCCACGATCGAGCCGATCTCCTGCGACGACTCACCCAGGCGCTTGATGCGCTTGGAAGTTTCCTGGATCTGGTCGCGGATCTGGTCCATGCCCTGGATGGTCTCGCGGACCACGCCGGCCCCCTCGGCGGCAATCACCACCGAGCGCTGTGCCACGTCGGCCGATTCGGCCGAGTTGCGCGAAACCTGCTCGATGCTCGCTGCGATTTCGCCGATGCGGTCCGAGGCCGAGGTGATCTGGTTGGCCTGGTGGCCGGCTGCTTCTGCCAGCTGCATGGCCGTCGCCTGAGTTTCCTGGGTGGACAGCGCGACCTTGGCCGAGGTGTCGTTGATGGTCGTCACCAGGTGGCGCAGCTCGTCGACGGCGTAGTTGATCGCGTCGGCGATGGCGCCAGTCATGTCCTCGGTCACCGACGCCTTGACGGTCAGGTCGCCCTCGCCCAGCGAGGAGATTTCGTCCAGCAGGCGCATGATCGCCTGCTGGTTGCGGCTGTTGAACTCCACCTGGGTCTGGTAGCGCAGCTCCTGCTCACGCGAGCGGCTGCGCACGTTGGTGGAGACGAAACCGATGATCGCGATCAGCGACAGCGCACCGGACGCTACGCCGATCCAGAAGTTCGGGAACAGGCGGGTATCGGACACCGAGCCGAACGAAGAGAAGGCTTCGAACAGCTTGCGGCTGTCATCCAGCATGTGCGCCGAGCCCTGGCCCAGCGCGGTGGCCGCCGACTGCGCGGCGAACAGCTGGCGCGAGCTGGCCAGGATCGCATCGGCATCGGCCTTCATCGCCTGCCACTGGGTGTGCGACTGCTCCAGCGCGGCCACGGCGGCCGGGCCACGCACTGCGGTGATGCCCAGTTCCTCGTTGCCGTTGCGCAGGCCGTCGAGCACCTGCGAGAACACGGTGATGTCACGCGCCAGTGCGTCGCCCGCGGCGGCCGCCGAAGAGCCGCCCGCACGCATTTCGGTGACCCGTCGGGCCATCGAGCCGGCCACCACGACCTGCTGCAGCGCGCTGTATACCTGCGCGGCCGGCGCACCCGAAGCCGACATCGCGCGCACCACCTCGTTCAGCTGCGCCTGCAGCCCCGGCACCGCGCCAGTGAAGTTGTTGGCATTGCCGGCCAGGGCCAGCACCGCCGGCTCGCTGGCAACCAGCTGCCCGGCCTGCTTGCCCAGCGGCGCCCAGGTTTCACCCAGCGTCGAGATCGCCCGCGACACGCCCGGTTCCTTGCCGTAGCGCCCCTGCAGCGTCGAGACATTCTGTTCGATCGCGTTGCGGGTGGCCTTGAAGGCAGTGAATGCCTGGGCATTGCCGCCCACCGCGTCACGCCCCTGGTTGGCCAGCTGCTGCGACAGCACCTGCAGGTCCGCGGCCTTGGAACCGGCATCGGCCAGGCGGCTGCCCTGCCAGGTCGCCACGCCGGTATTGACGCCGAACAGGATCATCGATGCCAGCAGCAGGGCCAGCCAGAGGTTGCTGCCGCCCAGCCGAAGCTTGCCGGTCTTGGTGGCGTCCGAAGCAGTACTCATCGTTCAACCTCGATCTTCAGTGCAGGGGGCGATGCCCGGCCTCAGGCCGCGGCTTGCCGGAATTCAGGAGTGCGCGACAGCAGCGAGAGCGAGAACACGCCCCAGTCCTGGCCGTCAGCATGGAAACCGCGCTCGACGAAGTGCCCGTAACGACCCTCGGCCAGGCTGCCGGCCTCGATCTGCTGGTCGGCTTCGAAGCTGCGCTGGCCGAACAGTTCGTCGATGGTCAGTGCGACGTCACCGCCGGCCTGGCGCATGATCAGCACGCGCTGCCCTTCCTGCTGCACGGTGCGTGTGCCTTCCAGGAAGTACTTCAGGTCGACCACCGGGAACAGGTTGCCGCGCAGGTTGCCCACGCCCAGCAGCCAGGGCTGCGCGCAGGGCACGGGCGTGACCGGCGGCATCGGCACGATCTCCACCACTTCGCGGAAATCGGACACCAGCCGGCGCTGGCCGACGCGATAGCCGACGCCTCGCCACAGGTCCTGGACGAATTGCCGGCCCGGCAGCTGCACCGCATGGGCCAGGCTGCGCCGTTCGTAGGCTTCGAGAATGTCGAAAGGCGAGCGCATCAGGCCACCAGTTCGTTGATCCGCGCGATCAGTTCATCCTCGCGCGGCGGCTTGACGATGTAGTCGGCCGCACCCTGGCGCAGCCCCCACGCCTTGTCGGTCTCCATCGCCTTGGTACTGACGATGATGACCGGGATGTGCCGGGTCGCGGCGTCGCGGGCCATCGCCCGGGTGGCCTGGAAACCGCTCATGCCCGGCAGGACCACGTCCATCAGCACCAGCTGCGGCACCTGGTCGCGGACAAGCTGCAGGCCATCCTCGGCGTTGTCCGCTTCCAGCACCTCGTGGCCGGCACGGCGCAGCCACTGGGTGAACACCGCGCGGTCGGTCGGTGAATCCTCGATCAGGACGATACGAGCCATTGTGCCTTTCCCCCCTGGTCAGGCGTTGACGTATGTGCGGATGGCACCCAGCAGTTCTTCGCGCGTAAAAGGCTTGGTCAGGTACTGCTCCGACCCGACGATGCGCCCCCGCGCCTTGTCGAACAGGCCATCCTTGGACGACAGCATGATCACCGGGGTCGCCTTGAACAGCTGGTTTCCCTTGATCAGCGCGCAGGTCTGATAGCCATCCAGACGCGGCATCATGATGTCGACGAAGATGATCTGCGGTTGCTGGTCGGCAATCTTCGCCAGCGCTTCAAAGCCGTCGGTGGCGGTGACCACCTCGCAGCCTTCGCGCTTGAGCAGCGTTTCCGCAGTCCTGCGGATGGTCTTCGAATCATCGATGACCATCACCCGGAGTCCTGCGAGTTCCCCGCCCGCAGTCGTGTTTTCAGTCATTGCCTATCCCCAAGCGCACGGCCCGGTCTCAGGCGGGGGCCGCTACGAAAGCGTATCTATATCGCACTTTCCGCGCCCGCTTCAAGGCCGGCCCATCACGCGGGCCGTGCTACCGGGCTGAACGTGACGGGGTTCGCATACGGTGCGCGGCCCGGGGGACGGACGCAGCGTTGCATCGCCGCGGGGAGGCGCACGGCGGGCGTTGCCGCTACCATCAACGCCTTGCCTGACAGGTGCGCCCATGCCGTTGAACGTCATCGTGGTGATGGACCCCATCGCCCACATCAAGATCGCCAAGGACACCACCTTCGCCATGCTGCTGGAAGCCCAGCGCCGCGGCCATGCCCTGCACTACGTGCGGCCGGGCGGACTGGCCCTGGAAGGTGGCGTGGCGGTGGCCCAGACCGCCCCGCTGCGGGTCCGCGACGACCCCGCCGGCTGGTACGAGCTGGGCGGGTTCAGCCGGACCGAGTTCGGTCCCGGCCAGATCGTGCTGATGCGCAAGGATCCGCCGGTCGATGCCGAATACGTTTACGACACCCAGGTGCTGGACGTGGCCGCTGCGGCCGGCGCCTGCGTGGTCAACAATCCGCAGGGCCTGCGCGACTACAACGAAAAACTGGCCGCGCTGCTGTTCCCGCAGTGCTGTCCGCCGACCCTGGTCAGCCGCGACGCCAAGGCATTGAAGGCCTTCGCGCTGGAACATGGCCAGGCCGTGCTGAAGCCCCTGGATGGCATGGGAGGGCGCTCGATCTTCCGCAGCGGCCAGGGCGACCCGAACCTGAACGTGATTCTGGAAACGTTGACCGACGGCGGACGCAGGCTGGCGCTGGCACAGAAGTTCATCCCGGACATCAGTGCCGGCGACAAGCGCATCCTGCTGATTGACGGCGAGCCGGTCGACTACTGCCTGGCGCGCATTCCGCAGGGCGACGAGTTCCGCGGCAACCTGGCCGCTGGCGGGCGCGGCGAAGGCCGTCCGCTGAGCGAGCGCGACCGCTGGATTGCCGCGCAGGTGGGACCGGAAATGAAGCGCCGCGGCATGCGCTTCGTCGGCCTGGATGTGATCGGCGACTACCTGACCGAAGTCAACGTCACCAGCCCCACCTGCGTGCGCGAACTGGACGCGCAGTACGGCCTGAACATCGCCGGCACGCTGTTCGACGCGCTCGAGGCCGGCCTGCACTGATGCCCGCCGCACCCGCCGTCCTGCCACCGCCGCCGCGCGAAGCGCAGCGGCTGGGTGCCACCCTCACCCTGTCGGTGCTGGTCCACGTCCTGCTGATCCTGGGGGTGGGTTTCGCCGTGAAGGGCGAGGCCCCACTGGTGCCCACGCTGGAAGTGATCTTCAGCCAGACCCGCACCGCGCTGACGCCGAAGCAGGCGGACTTCCTGGCCGCCGCCAGCCAGGAAGGCGGCGGTGACCACGACCGCGCGCAGCGTCCGCGCGACAACCAGGCCGGGATCGTGCCGCAGGCCCAGGCCGGGGTCAGCCCGGTGCCACAGCAGCAGCAATCCGCAGCGCCCGTGCCACCGCCGCAGGCCCGCGTGGTCAGCAGCCGCAATGGCCAGGACACGGTGGCACGTGCGCAGGCCCAGCCAACGCCACTGGAACCGGTGCCGGACGCACCGATGACCGCACGCGAGCAGCGCGATGCGGAGATGGCGCGGCTGGCAGCCGAGGTCCACCTGCGCTCGGCGCAGTACGCCAAGCGACCGAACCGCAAATTCGTCTCGGCCAGCACACGCGAATATGCCTATGCCAATTACCTGCGCGCCTGGGTCGACCGCGCCGAGCAGGTCGGCAACCTGAACTATCCGGACGAGGCACGGCAACGCCGTCTCGGCGGCCAGGTGGTCATCAGCGTTGGCGTGCGTCGCGATGGCAGTGTGGAAAGCAGCCGCATCCTGCGTTCAAGCGGAACACCGCTGCTGGATGAGGCCGCGCTGCGGGTGGTGACGCTGGCACAGCCGTTCCCGCCGCTGCCGCGTACCGAGGACGGGATCGACATCCTGCAGGTCACCCGCACGTGGGTGTTCCTGCCCGGCGGCGAACTGCGCGACGACCGGTAGTGGGGGGGTGTTGCCCGGGCCTGCGACCCGGGACCCGCTGAAGGCAACAGCAACGTCAACAGCAAAAGCGGCGGTCAGTGTAGTGACGCCTGGCGGGGCGGTGCCGGGCGGTGGGGACGCCGCAGGTACGTCTGTGCAGGCTCAGCCGTTGGCCTTCGCCTTGGCCTCGCGCGCGGCCTGCTGCTCGACCAGGGTCAAGGCCACGTTGTCGCGCAGGTAGGCCGGTTCCACCCTCTCCGGCGCGATGCCCTCGCCACGTGCCAAGGCCGGCACCGCCAACGCCAGCACGTCCGATGCCCGCGGCAGCGCCGCGGCGTCGAACCCCCGCAGGCCTGCCCCCAGCTGCGTGACCAGCGCGCCCTCGGCCGCACCGAATCCCGTGCCGACACCGAACACCGACAGATCGTCCGGCAACGCTACTGCGGCCGGTGCGCACACCCGCTCTGCATCGCACGGCATCGGCAGGCCGTCCACGCGCTCGAAACGCGCGACGTAGAGTTCGCCCATCCGTGCATCGATCGCCGACAGGATCTGCCTTTCCTCTGCCGGCGCACGCAGCGCCAGCACCTGCAGGGTCGATACCGGCAGCAGCGGACGGTCCAATGCCAGTGCGATGCCTTGGGCAAGGGCGATCGCCAGGCGCACCCCGGTGAAGGCACCCGGACCACGACTGAGTGCGATGCCATCGAGCTGGCGGCGGCTGATACCGGCCTCGGCCAGCAGCGCGTCGGCCCACGGCAGGCTCAGCTCGGCATGCCGGCGCGGGGCGATCTCGAAGCGTTCCAGGACCTGCCCGTCCACGTGCAGGGCAACGGAACAGGCTTCGGTGGCGGTTTCAAAGGCGAGCAGTTTCATCGGGTCGGATCAGAACAGGGGGAACGTGCCACCCGGGGCGGGGTGCGTGGCCGCCACAGGGGCGTCCGGCGCTCCAGCATCGGTCGCGGGATGCCATTGTGGCGCAAAGAAGGACTGCACATCGGCCAGACTGCGGGTACGGCGGAAAGGTGGCAGCGAATCGAGGAAGATCCGGCCATAGCCACGGTTGAGCAGACGCGGGTCGCACAGCACCAGCACGCCGCGATCGCTCTCACTGCGGATCAGCCGGCCGACGCCCTGCTTCAGCGCGATCACGGCCTGCGGCAGCTGCTCGTCGCGGAACGGATTGCCCCCCTGGCTGCGGATCGCCTCCAGCCGCGCCTCGTAGACCGGATCGTCCGGCGCGGCAAAGGGCAGCTTGTCGATCACCACGACGCTCAATGCTTCGCCGACCACGTCCACCCCTTCGCGGAAACTGGCCGAGCCCAGCAGCACGCCGTTGCCGGAATCGCGGAACTGCTGCAGCAAGGTGGCGCGTGGCGCCTCGCCCTGCACGAACAGCGGCCACGGCCCATCGCGCAGCGCCTCAGCCGCTTCGCGCAGGGCCCGGTGCGAGGCGAACAGCAGGAATGCACGGCCCTGCGAGGCCTGCAGCACCGGCCGCAGGACCTGGATGAGCGAGGTGCCGAACCCCCGCGCGGCGGGATCGGGCAGGCCTTCGGGCAGGTAGCACAGTGCCTGCTCGGGCCAGTTGAATGGACTGGACTGGACCAGTGTCTGCGGATCATCCAGGCCGAGCCGGCGGGCGATGTGATCGAAGCCACCACCGACGGTCAGCGTCGCCGACGTGAAGATCCATGCGGCACGACTGCGCTCGCGATGCTCACGCAGCGGACCGGACACATCCATCGGCGTGCGCTGGCAGCGGAATCCGCGCGGGGTAAGTTCGTACCAGAGCACATCGGCGCTCGCCGCCTGCGCAGGGTCGGCATCGAAATCAAGCGCCGGTTCGTCATCGCCCAGCCAGCGCCCCAGACGCGATACCGCCTCGCGCGCACGTGCGTGGCAGGCATCGAGGCCTGCAGCGGCTTCGCGCAGCGGCTGCAGCGCCTGCTCCAGATTCACCAGACCGGTCATGACCGCATCAAAGCCATCGCGCACCTGCGGCATCGCCAGTGCGCGCCACTGCGTGCCACGGGATGGCAGGCCATCCATGGCCGAGCGCAGCGCACGCAGTGCCTCCTGCAGCTGATCGACCGGCGCCTGCAGCGCTGACTGTGCGCCACCGACACCGCGCGCCTCGGCCAGACAGTCCCGGCCCAGCTCCTGCCAGGGTCGCATGCCGAAGCCCTCACCGAAGAACTGCGCTGCCAGTTCAGGCAACTGGTGCGCCTCATCGATGACGAAGGCCTGTGCGCCCGGCAGCAGCTCTCCGAAGCCCTCCTGCTTCAGCGCAAGATCGGCCAGCAGAAGATGATGGTTGACCACCACCACGTCCGCAGCCTGTGCGCGTTGCCGCGCGCGCACCACGAAGCAGTCATCCCAGAACGGACACTCGGTGCCCAGGCAGTTGTCGACGGTGGAGGTAACCATCGGCAGCAAGGGTGAGTCATCGGCCAGGCCTTCCAGTTCCGCGATGTCGCCATGTTCGGAACGACCGGACCAGGCCAGGATGCGCTGGAACTGCGCCGCCTGCTCCGGGCTGGAGAAGCGTGGCTCGCCACGCGCCTGCTGCAGGCGGTAACGGCACAGGTAATTGCTACGCCCCTTCAGCAGCGCGCTGCGCAGGCCGACCCCCAGTGCCTGGCGCACGCGTGGCAGGTCGCGATGGTAGAGCTGGTCCTGCAGTGCACGGGTACCGGTGGAAATGATCGTACGCAGGCCGGACAGCAGCACCGGCACCAGGTAGGCGAAGGTCTTGCCGGTGCCGGTGCCGGCCTCGGCCAGCAGCAGGTCGCGCTGCTGCAGCGCATCGGCGATGGCCTCGGTCAGGCGCAGCTGTGCCGGACGCGGGACGAAGGCATCCAGGTGCGAGGCAAGCGCGCCGCCTGCGCTGAGTGCTTCGCGGCTGGCGTGGACAAGGTCGGACATCAGACGGAAAGGATACCGGGCCGGGCGCTGCCCGGCACCCGTTTGTAGCGTCGAGCTTGCTCGACTGAACTGGAAGGGGTCAGAGCCGTTTCCTTTCGGAAAACGGCTCTGACCCCATCGCGAGCGCGCGACCGGCTTCTGATCTTTCTGTTCTCGCCCGCGGCCCGCGCGGCGTGTGACGCGCCCGATGGAGGGGAATACCTCAGTACCGCTTGATGCCCGGTACCGTGCACCCTTCCAGCTGTGCATGCGCCGACACCGCGTTCTCCTTCTCCCCGCGCGCCAGCCGTGACTGCTCGATCGTCGCCCAGTGGCGCCGGCACAGCGGCCCGGTCTTCGACCCCAGATCGATGGCCTTGCGCGCGAACGTCTCCGCCTCCGGCCACTTGCCCTGCAGCAGGGCGATTTCGGCCCGCTCCTGCAGCACTGCGGGGTCTCCGGCGACGATCTGCAGCGCCTGGTCCAGGCTGGCGGCGGCGGCCGGCAGATCGTTGGCCTGGCGCTGCGTCAGCGCGGTCTGGCGCAGATCCTCAACCTGTGGATCGCGCAGCGGCTGCACCGACAGTTCCTTGTCATCCGGTCCCGCCGCCGCTTCGACCGCAGCCAGGCGCTGCACCGGCGTGGTGGTAGCGGCGACCGGCTTGACCACCGGCGGCGCGCTGCTGACACAGGCGGCCAGCACCACAGTGAGGCCGGCCAGGGTGAGCGGATGCAGGAAAGTTCGAAGCGTCATCGGATTCATCGACTCGGAGGAGGAGTGGTCGCCGCCGGCGCGGCTGCGGGTTCTTCCGCCGGTTCCGGCTTGCGATCCAGGCCGAACCAGCTGCGCCAGCCACCGCCTTCGCTGCCGGCGCCGTCCTGGGCTTCGGGCGAAACCGCCGGCGCGCAGGGCGCATATGCCGGCGCATAGCCGACCACGAACGGGAAGCGCCGCGCGCCAGGACAGCCCTCATCGGTACTGTTGGTGCCGCTGGCGGCGATCGGCTGCCAGTCCAGCCCCTTGTTGCTGACCCGCAGCGGCGCGCTCGGCAGGCGCTGGAAGATGCCCGACCACACGCGCATCGCACCGGTGGCACCATACAGCCCGGCCTGCTCGTTCTGGTCGTTGCCCATCCAGATCACCGCCAGGTGGTCGCCGGTGTAGCCGGCATACCAGCTGTCGCGGCCATCATTGGTGGTACCGGTCTTGCCGGCCGGCTGCAGGCGGCCCAGGCCGTCTGCGTTGAGGCGCTGCGCGGTGCCGCTGGCAACCACCTGCTGCAGGCCGATGCTGATCAGGTTGGCCGCGATCGAATCGCCTTCCTGTGCCGGCGCAGGCGACTTGTCATAGCGCTTGAGCAGCTTGCCCTGCGGATCAAGCACGCCACGCACCGCGTGCAACGGCTGGATCTCGCCGCCCGAGGCCAGGAACTGGTACAGCTGCGCCATCGCATACGGGCTCTGGTCGGTCGAGCCGAGAATCACGGCCGGATTCGGTTCGGCCTTGATGCCGGCCAGCACGTGGATCAGCTGGGTCACACGCTCTGGACCGACCTGCATGCCGACCCGCACCGTGGCCTGGTTGTAGGAATTGGCCAGCGCATCGATCAGCCGCACGGTGCCATGGCTGCGGTTGTCCGCATTGCCCGGGCTCCAGTTGCGGCCACGGCTCAACTGGACGGTCACCGGCGAATCGTCAACCCAGCTCGCCAGCGAGTAGCGGTCTGGCTGGGCCAGCGCCAGCAGGTATACGAACGGCTTGAGCAGCGAGCCGACCGGGCGCTGCGCCTCGATGGCGCGGTTGAAGCCGACCTCGGAGACCTCGCGGCTGCCGATCACTGCCAGCACGTCGCCGTTATGCACGTCGGTCAGCACCATGCCGGCCTGCAGCTCGGGACGGCGCTTGCTCTCCAGCGACTTGATGGTACGGGTCACAGCGCCTTCGGCGTAGGCCTGCGCGGACGGCGACATGCCGGTCATGACGCTCAGGCCCGCGCCCTGCAGTGCGGACTCGGGATAATCGTGGCCGAGCTGGCGACGGACCAGATCGACATAGGCCGGGAAGCGGTTGGCGGCGACCAAGCCCGGTGTCTTCGGCACCCCCAGCGGAGCCTTCAGCGCCCGCTGGTATTCGGCATCGTCGATCAGCGCCGCTTCGCGCAGCTTGCCCAGCACGAAGTTGCGACGATCCAGCGCACGTTCCGGGTTGCGCCGCGGGTCGTAGTAGGACGGGCCCTTGACCAGGCCGATCAACAGCGCGATGTGCTCGGTTTCCAGCGACGACAGGTCGCGGCCGAACCAGAATTCGGCGCCGGAGGACATGCCATGGATCGCCTGGCTGCCGCGCTGGCCCAGGTACACCTGGTTCAGATACGCCTCGAAAATGGTGCGCTTGTCGTAACGCGCTTCCATGATCAACGCGTACAGCACTTCATTGAACTTGCGGGTGAGGGTCTGCTCCTTGCCGATACCGAGCAGGCCGCTGCGGGCCAGCTGCTGGGTCAGCGTGGACGCACCCTGCCGGCTCTGCCCGCCGGAACGGACGGTCACCCAGACCGCACGGGCGATGCCCGACAGGTCGATGCCGTGATGGCGGTTGAAGTCCTTGTCCTCCACCGCCTGCAGGCCGGTCACCAGCAGGTCCGGCGCCTCGTCCATGCGGATCAGGCGACGCTCTTCCTGCTTCTGGCCGTACAGCGTGGCGATGCGTGCAGGATCCAGGCGGGCGGCCTTGAGCGCCTTGCGGCTGTCGGCATCGCGCAGCGACGCGACGGTGCCGCCAGCGAGCGACAGCTCGACGCGACGTGCGGCCACCCGGCCATCGACGTCGGCGTAGCCACGGCTGGCAATGACGAAGCGGCCACCCTTCACCGCGTAGGTGGCCGGCTCCCTGCCTTCGCCGTCATCGCGGTAGGCGGACGCGGCCAGTTCAGTCTTCAGGGTCGCCGCATCCATCGCCTTGCCGGGCGTCAGCACCAGCGGGCGGGCGTAGACACGGGTCGGGATCTGCCAGCGCAGCTCTCCGAAACGCTGGGTCACCTGCTGGTTGAGGTACAGGGTGTACGGGATCAGGAAACCCAGTCCCAGTGCGACCGCTGCCATGCTCCAGGTGATCAGCCTGCGTCGCCAGGGCGAGCTGCCGCCCTCCTGGTCGTCGTCGTCGAAATCGTCGTGGTCGTCGGAATCGTAGCGTCGGGGCACGGGAAAAGCATGGCAGGGGCGTCAGCGGAGTCTACCCCAGCCCTTTCCCCAAGACAGGTTCGATCGGTCGTCCGTTCAGCGATGGCCCGGCGGCAGCGGACCGGCCCGGCCGCGGATGCCGTCCCACAGCCCCTTCAACATGAACCGCAACCGAATCCAGCGCGGCGCCAGGAACAGCCCGTTGCCCACCAGCTTCAGCAGCAGGCGTGGCACGTCCTGCGCGATCCAGACCCGCGGCGTATAGGCGCGCCCGTAGAGCAGCACGCGGTTGCGCATGATGAAATACAGGCGGAACGGCTTGTGCACGATCACGCCGTCCGGCTTCGCCCGCGACGGCAGCAGTTCCTCGCCGATGCTGTGGCTCATCTGCGCATCGCAGATTCCGTACAGCGCGTGGCCACTGCGTTTGGCGCGGAAGCACCAGTCCATGTCCAGGTTGTCGATGAACAGGCTTTCGTCCATCGCACCGATGTCACGCAGCGCCGACATCGGCACCAGCGATCCGGACGTGATGAGGAAGTCGCAGGAGATGCGCTGGCCCGGGCCGCCACGCAGCTTGTGGTTGAAGGGGAAGCCGAAGCGGACGAACGGGGCGAGCATGCCGCTGCGTGCGTCGCGGAACTGCGGTCCCACCGCAGCGATCCGCTCATTGCCCGCCAGCTCGACCAGCGCGGTGCCCAGCACGTCGACCATGCCCGGCTCCAGCACGCTGTCCTGGTCCATCAGCAGCACGTAGTCGAACCCCAATGACTGGGCCTGCTCATACGACCGGTTCAGCGCACTGCCGAGCCCGACGTTGTGCGGCGAGGCCAACAGGCTGATGCCGGGCGCCGCGCCCAGCAGCGCTTCCACATCCACACCACGGCTGCCGTTGTCGAACACCACCAGATGCCCGACCTGCTGCAGCACGCTGTCGACCACCCGCCGCAGCAACTCCGGATCGGGGCCATAAGTAACGATCACGGCGCAGACGCGGTGCGCGTCGAAGGCAGCACGCGCTGCCGGCATCTGCGAAGTCATTGGATTCCCTGCACGAGGTCGCTGGCCGCCGAACGCAGGCCGTTGGAAAAACGATGATAGCGGCCACTGCCCAGCTCACGGGCGATGTGCAGCATGCGGGACGGCAGCCGGGTTGGCGCGCAGGCCCGCGCCTCGGCATGGCGCAGACGCTGGTCCAGTGTCGCCAACTGTGCGGCATCCAGTGCCGGCCGGCCCAGCCGCGCCTGCTCCTGCAACGAGCGCAGGCGTGCCAACGCCGCCGCGAGATAGGTGCGGCGCGCGGAACCACTGCCCACGGCCCGCTCCAGCAGCCCGCGCTGGCGCGCGCCCACCTGGTTGTCGCCATGCTGCCGGTAGTCGGTGGTGATCGCTTCGATGCTGTCCAGTCCACCGCTTGCCGCCGCCACCAGCGCCAGCCATTCGTCATGGATCCAGCCCTTGGCCACCGGCAGCGCCTGCGTGATCAGGCCACGCCGCAGCGCGGTCACGGCGCCGGTCACCAGATTGCGGCCCATCAGCAGCTCGAAGCCTTCACCGCGGTGTTCCCGGTCCAGGTCGCGGCGGCTGATCGACAGCGCCTTGAACAGGGTCGCCGGCAGCGGCCGGCCCTGCGCATCGACCAGCCGTGCATCGCTGTGCAGCAGTTGTACCGTGGGCCGCACGGCGAACGCCTGCAGGAAGGTGGCGACCTTGTCCGCATGCCACACATCGTCCTGGTCGCACAGGAAGACGATGTCGCCGCTGCAGGCCGACAACGCGGTTTCGAAATTGCGCACGTAACCGACGTTCTGCTCCTGCTGCCGCAGCACCACCTTGATGCCGGCCGCACGCAGCGCTTCAGCCTCGTGCAGGAGCACGGCCCACGTACCATCGGCAGAAGCATCGTCGACCATCACCACCTGTGTCGGCAGTACGCTCTGCGCGGCGATACTGCGCAGTTGGGCGGCGACATGGCGCTCACCCTGCCAGGTACACAAGGCAACGGAGACGGTGGGTGCGACGCTGGACATGTTCTGGGGAGCGGCCGGAGCGGCTGGACTATACCCGACTGGCACCACCGGCACGAATGGTCGTCGCATCATCGCGGCTGCGGCTCGCCACCTGCGCGCCGCAGCCGCTCCTCGAATGGCGGCAGTTCGGCCAGGTCCGGTTGCAGCCGCCGCGCCTGCTCGGCGGCATGCGAGGCAAATGCCAGATCGCCGCTGCCGAGCCGTTCGCTGCCGATCGCCAGCCAGCGCTGGGCCAGGCGCAGCCGTGCGGTCGGCAACCCGGCGTCGGTCGGCGCCAGCGTCTGCCACGCCTGCAGACAGGCGCCGGCGGCCTGCACCCGGTTCTGGCGCAGGTTGTCGTCGAAGCACTGGCGGCTGGCCGGCAGCAGCCGCGTGGCAGCCGCTTTCACGCGGGTGTCCCGTGGGGCCAGCGACTGCGCTTCGCGCAGCGCATCGAAGGCACTGTGCCCGGGCGGACTGATCCATTGCCCTGCACGCTCGGCGCGTTCGACCTGGCGCAGGTGATCACGCAGCTGTCGCTCACGCTGGCTGTTGCTGATCGACGGCTGCTGCAGGGCCTGCTGCGCCTGCCGTGCACGCTGCAGGCGCTGCTCGAGCTGCTGCCTAGCCGCTGCCGAGGCACCCAGCGACGCTGCCAATGCGGCATCGCGCTGTGCCGCCTCGAACTGGAAGTCATCGGCCCGCTTCTGGCTGCGTGCGAGGACCGCCTGCAGTGTCTGCTCCCGGCCGCGCTGGGCACTGGGATCGTCGGCCGCCACCGCCAGGACCGCCTGGAAGCCCGCCGCCGCCGCTTCCAGCTGCTGTCGTTTCAACGCACGCTGCGCCTGCCGCAATCGCTGATCCATCGCCTGCGCCAATGCTTCCTGGCTGGCCGGCAGGTCGGCGTGCCCGGCATCGAACTGACGTGCCCGCTGCACCACCGCGGCCGCGTCGGCCAGATCACCTCGCGCGGCCAGGGCACGCGCCTGCTGCAGCAGGTCACTCAGTGCATCCTCGCGACCTTCCAGCGCCGATAGGTTGTCCGGCTGCAGGGCCAGAATGCGCTGGAACATCGGCAGGGCGCTGCTGTCGCCGTCATCCAGGCGCCCGGCGGCGAGTGCGTTGCGCGCCTGCGCAAGCATCGCGCCAATCCCTGCCCCGGCCGTGCGACGTGCCTGCAGCTGGCGCGCCAGCGCATCGGTCTGGCTCTGCGGCACCTGCAGCTCGCGTGCCAGCGCCAAGGCCTGCGCACTGGCGTCCAGTTCCCCGGCCTGCAGCCGGTCCCGCGCCTGCTGCAACGCAGCGGCACCGGTCCGTGCCAGGCCCTCGCGCGCCTGCGGGCGATCGCCGTCGAGCGCAAGCGCGGCCTGGTAGCGCTCGCGCGCACCACTGCCATCGATGGCGCTCAGCCGTCCCGCCGCCAGCGCACGATCACCTTCGGCCAGCAGCTGTTCGATCTGCGGTTCGTCCCAGAACCAGTCCGCCAGCGGCTTGCGCAGCAGCACCAGCAGCACGAACACCGCCATCGCCGCCACCAGCGCCCAGCGCCAGACCCGGCGCGCATGCCGCGCCTGCAGCCACCACCAACGGCCTTCACGGCGGACGCGGTCCAGCGCAGGATGTTCGGCGCCGTGAGGGCGATGCGGAGGCTCGCGTTCCATGCGTGCAGGGTAGCCGGGGTGGCGTGAAGCTCAGCCGAGGCGACGTGCCTCGCTGACACCGGGCAAGGCATCGAGCTTGCCCAGCAGCGTCGACAGCTGGCCGTAATCGCTCACCTTCAGCCGCAGGCGCAGGTGGGCGCGGCCGCTGTTGCGCACGTTGTCGCTGTGGATGTCGAGCACGTAGGCGTCTTCCTGGGCGATCAGGTTGGTGATGTCCTTCAGCAGCCAGCGGCGATCAACCGCATCGACCACCACGTCCACTTCGTAACCGCCGCCCGCCTGCCCCCATTCCACCGGCAGGATGCGTTGCGGGCTGGCCGCGGCAAGGCGGGCCAGCGCTGCACAGTCTGCGCGATGCACCGTGACACCGCGGCTACGGGTCAGGTAGCCGACGATGGGTTCGCCCGCCACCGGCTGGCAGCAGCGTGCCAGCTGCACCAGCAGGTTGCCCACGCCCTGCACAGTGAACTTGGACTTGCCCAGGTTCTCGCGCCGTGCGGTCGGGCGTGGCAGGGTCGGCGGCGGCGCTGGCTGGCTGGCCGCACGTTCGGCCTCCAGCAGCGCGCGGCTGATCTGGTTGGGGCCGGTATCGCCCAGCGCCACCTGGATGTACAGGTCGTCGACGCTGTCGGCATGGAACTTCTTCGCCGCGGCCGCCAGATCCGAATGCTGCAGCCCGAGCCGCTTGAGCTCGCGCTCCAGCAGTTCGCGGCCGGCCTGCACGTTGCGCGCGCGGTCAAGCTTGTGGAACCAGCTGCGTACCTTCTCGCGCGAGCGGTTGCTGGCCAGGAAGCCGTTCGCCGGTATCAGCCAGTCGCGGCGCGGATCGGCCTCCTTGCCGGTAAGGATCTCCACGCGGTCGCCGCTGCGCAGGCGGTAGGTCAACGGCACGATGCGGCCGTTCACCTTGGCGCCGCGGCAGCGGTGTCCCACCATGGTGTGCACCTGGTAGGCGAAGTCCAGCGGCGTGGCCCCCTGCGGCAGATCCAGCACTTCGTCCTTCGGGCTCAGCGCATAGACGCGGTCCTCGGTGAGCTCCGCATCCAGTGCCCCGGCCAGTTCATTGCCCTGCCCGTCCTGCGCCTGCTCCAGCAGCTGGCGCATCCAGGTGATCTTGCGGTCGAAGGACTTTTCGGCGCCCTTGCCACCTTCCTTGTACTTCCAGTGCGCAGCCACGCCCAGTTCGGCCTGCGCATGCATCTCGTGGGTGCGGATCTGCACTTCGATGGTGCGCCCTTCCGGGCCGACCACGGCGGTGTGCAGCGAACGGTAGTCGTTGGCCTTGGGTCGGGCGATGTAATCATCGAACTCGCTCGGCACCGGCGCCCACAGCGCGTGCACCACGCCCAGCACGGCGTAGCAGGCCGCGACGTCGTCGACCATCACCCGCACCGCACGGATGTCATACAGCTGGTCGAACGCCAGCCGCTTCTTCTGCATCTTCCGCCAGATGCTGTAGATGTGCTTCGGCCGCCCGCTGACCTCGGCCTTGATGCCCTGGGCCGACAGTTCGCGCGAGAGCACCTTCTTGACGTTCTCGACGTAACGTTCGCGGGCGATGCGCGTTTCATCCACCTCGCGGGCGATGCGTCGGTAGGTGTCCGGCTCCAGATGGCGGAACGCCAGATCTTCCAGCTCCCACTTCAGCTGCCAGATGCCCAGGCGGTTGGCCAGCGGGGCATGGATGTCGCGGGTCAGCTGGGCCAGCGCGCGGCGCTGCTCCTCCTCCAGCCTGTCGGCCGCGCGCATGCGCGCCAGCTGCCGCGCCAGCAGGATCGGCACCACCCGCAGGTCGCGGATGATCGCCAGCAGCAGCCGGCGCAGGCCCTCACTGTTGCGTCCGGCCTCGCGACCGGCGTGCAGCGCCCATACCGGGTCGGCCGCGTCCTGACCGTCGAGCAGGCCGATCACCGCCGCCCGGTGGCTGCCAAGCGGCAACTGCTCCAGGTGGGCGCGCAGGCCGGGCAGGTCGAACAGCAGGGCCGCGACCACCGCGCCTTCGTCCGCCGAGAGCATTGACAGGGCATCGAGGGTGTCGCCCAGCACCGACCAGCTGGCGCGCATCTGCGTGTCAGTCCCGGCAGCTTCCCAGTACTCGCGCAGGGCCTGGCGCAGCGGAGCGGGCAGCACCGCTGCCGAGGGACGGTTCAACAAGGCATCCAGGCCGGGGACGGAAGCGCGGTTCACAGCATCGAGCAGGCAAGACAGAGGCCCCTACACTAGCGCCGGCACCGTTCAGGGACAATCGCCACCGCTGCATCGCCGGGCATGAGCACATGCCGCTACACTCGCGGGCAAACCCCGGAGAGACCTGTCATGCCTTCCATTGTCCTGCGCGCCCGTCCACGGCTGCTGGCCTGTGCCGCCGTGCTGTTGTCCCTGTCCGCGCCCGCCCTGGCGCAGCGCGTAGTGGAGGGCGATCTGCAGCAGCAGATGTCACCGGCCGAGTTCAAGGCCGCCGGCCTGGACAAGCTCAGCGCCGCCGAACTGGCCTCGCTCAACCGCTGGCTGCAGGGCAAGGTCGAAGCCGCTGCCACCGAGGCGGTCGCCGCCGTGCGCGAGGAAGCGCGCGAGGAGGGGCGACAGGAAGTGATCCGCAAGAACCGTGGCTTCTTCGACTTCGGCAGCAATGAGCCGATCACCGGTGTGCTGCAGGGCGAGTTCCGCGGCTTCGGCAAGGGCCGCGTCTATTCGCTGGACAACGGCCAGCAATGGGAACAGACCGACACGACGTCAATTTCCGGTGTCCGCAGGCAATCACCCAAGGTCAGCATCACCCCGGGCGTGATGGGTGTGTGGTACCTGAAGGTCGAGGGCGTCAATACCCAGCCCAAGGTCCGTCGCACCAAGTAACGCGCAATCCGTCCGAATGCAGCCGGGCACTGCCCGGCTGCACGCTTCATGCCTGGCGCAGTGCCGCCACCCGCTGCGCCAGCTTCTTGGCCGAGATGCCGGTGCGCGCCCCCAGTTCCTGGGCGAACAGCGAAACCCGCAGCTCCTCCAGATCCCAGCGCAGCGCCTGCCACTGTGGCCGCTCGCGCAGGCCCTGCTGTTCACCGGCAGCCAGCGCCTCCAGGAACGGATGCAGTTCCAGCATGCGCGCCTGGTCACGTGGCGGGTCACGCTTGGCACGTTCGGTGCGAAGGATCATCGCCTTCAGGTAACGGGGATACTGGGCCAGCGCATCAGCCGGTGTGTCGCGCAGGAAGCCGGGGTGGATCAATCCCGCCAGCTGCGCTTCCATGTCGTCCAGGTTGCCCCGTGCCCAGCCCATCAACGGCGCTTCCAGCATCGGCTTCAGTTCCGCCACCAGCGCCAGGATGGTCTCGGCCAGCTTCAGCCGCGACATCGCCTCGCCGAACAGGGCCTTGGCTGCATGCTCGCGGCGCTGTTCGAAGGCCGCCGCATCGCGGATGTCTTCCAGTCCTTCGGCCAGCACGGCGTTCATCGCCGCATCCACCAGATCGCCTCGCAGGCGCTCCTGCGATTCGATCGCCGCATACAACAGGCCCGTCTTGGCACCGACCGGCAGCTGCTTGCGGGCCTGCTTGACCTTGTCGGCCAGCGCGATTTCCAGCAGGCGGCGCACGCCCAGTGGATGGGCCTCCTCGGCCTGCTGGCGGTCGGCGAAGATGCGCAGGGCCACACTGTCCCCCTCGTCCAGCAGCGCTGGATAGGCGGGCACGCCCGCCTCACCGGGTACCTGCAGTGGAATCGGCGCAGCCGGGAAGGTGCGCAGCCCATCGGCCGCCATCTCGCGACCGGCACGCGCGGCAAAGGCATCACCGGCCCGGCCGCCGAATCGCGCCCGCAACGCGTCGAGGTCACGTGAGGTGGCCAGCACCTTGCCCTGCTCGTCGCGCAGTCGCAGATTCATGTGCAGATGCGGCTCGATGGAATCCGGCTCGAAATCAGTCGCCGCGACCGGGGCGCCGGTCGCGCGCGACAGGAAGCGTGCCAGTTCGCCGGTGATCGCATCGGCACTGGCATTGGGGAACGCCTCATGGAACGCACGGCCGAAATCCGGGGCCGGCACATAATTGCGGCGCATCGCCTTGGGCAGGCTGCGGATCAGCGCTGCCGCCTTGTCGGCGACGAAGCCTGGCGCCAGCCAGCCCAACTGCACTGGATCGAGCGCGTTGAGCAGGTGCAGCGGCACCTCCAGGGTGACACCATCATCTTCGGCACCCGGCTCGAAACGGTAGTGCAGCGGCAGCCTTGCCTGGCCCAGCGGCAGATACTTCGGATAACGCTCCTGTTCGCTGCCTTCGCCCGGCAGCAGGTCCGCCAGCGTCCAGTGCAGCCCCTTGCGCTGTGCGGGCGGCAGTTCCTTCCACCACGCGTCCAGGCCGGATGCCGAATGGATGTGGGGGGGAACCCGGTCCAGATACCAGCGCGCCTGCCAGTTTTCATCGGCAACGATGCCAGCCCGGCGCAGCTTCGCTTCTTCCTCGCGCGCCACCTCCAGCACCTTCTGGTTGTCTGCCACGAAGCTGGCGCGGGTGTTGATCTCGCCGGTCACCAGCGCCTGCCGCACGAAGATGTCGTGCGCCTCGCCGGGTGCGATGCGTCCATAATGCACCGGCTTCTTCGGCGCCAGCACCAGACCGAACAGGCTGATCTGTTCCGATGCCAGCACCTGGCCCTGCGCACGCGACCAATGCGGGTCGAAGTGCTTGCGCAGGAGCAGGTGCGGCAGCTCGGCAATCACCCAGTCCGGCTCGATCGCCGCCAGGGTCATGCCCCACACCTTCTGCGTGTCGAGCAGGTTGGCCACCAGCAACCAGGGGGGGGGCCGCTTGGACAGCACGGAACCGGGGAACGGCAGGAAGCGGCGCTGGCGCGGCGCGAGGAAATCCCCCTTCTCGGTGCGATGGCCGATCTGCGTAGGCAGGCCCGCCACCAGTGCACGATGCAGCGTCTGATAGGCCGAAGCCCGCACGCGTTCACTGAAGCCGCCGCCGGCAGGCGCCTGCTCTTTCTGCGCCCGTGCCGCCACCGGCGCCGGCACGGCGTCTGCCTTGCCCTCGCGGGCCAGGCGGGCAGCGCGGTGCAGCTGGCCCCGCGTGGCTTTCACCGCTGCCGCGTCATCACGTGCGGCCGCCGGCGCACTGCTGCCCGCCAGCAACGGTGCCATCGATGCTTCCACATGCTCTTCCTTCCAGCCCAGCTCCTCGCACAGCAGGCGTAGTTGGCGATGCAGCTCGCGCCACTCGCGCATGCGCAGGAATCCAAGGAAATGCCGCCCGCACCAGTCGCGCAGCTTGGATTGGGTCAGGTCTTCATGGGCCTGCCGGTAGGCATCCCACAGGCGCAGCACGCCGACAAACTCGGAGCGGCCGTCGGCGAACTGGGCATGCGCGGTGTCGGCGGCCCCCCGTGCCTCGGCCGGTCGCTCGCGCGGGTCCTGGATGCCCAGGAACGAGGCGATCACGAGCATCGGCCGCAGGCAGCCGGCCGCCTGTGCCGCCACCAGCATACGTGCCAGCTTCACATCCACCGGCAGGCGCGCCATCTGCTTGCCGATCGCGGTCATGCGCCGCTCGCTGTCGATCGCGCCCAGCTCGGTCAGCTGCTGCCAGCCATCGGCCACCGCACGTTCGTCCGGTGCTTCCAGGAAAGGAAAATCCTCGATGCGGCCCAGACCCAACTGCAGCATGCGCAGGATCACCCCGGCCAGGCTGGAGCGGCGGATTTCCGGATCGGTGAACTCCGGCCGGGCCTGGAAATCGGCCTCCGCATACAGGCGGTAGCAGATGCCCTCGGCGATACGGCCGCAGCGGCCCTTGCGCTGGTTGGCGCTGGCCTGCGAGATCGGCTCGATGTGCAAGCGGTCAAGCTTGTTGCGCGGGCTGTAACGCTTGACGCGGGCGAAGCCCGGATCGACCACATAACGGATACGCGGCACCGTCAGCGAGGTCTCGGCCACGTTGGTGGCCAGCACGATGCGCCGGCTCGGCCCGGGGTTGAACACCCGGTCCTGGTCCTGGTTGGACAGCCGTGCATACAACGGCAGCACCTCGGTATTGCGGTACCGGCGTCGCTCCAGCGACTGGTGGGCGTCGCGGATCTCACGTTCACCCGGCAGGAAGATCAGCACATCGCCCCGCGCGTCCAGGCGCGTGATCTCGTCGATCGCCGACACGATCGCATCGTTGACGGTGCGTTCGCCCTCCTGCTCGCCCTCGCCTTCCAGCGCGCGGTAGCGCACCTCGACCGGATAGGTACGGCCCTCCACGCTGATCACCGGCGCGTCGTCGAAATGCTGGGCGAAACGCTCGGTGTCGATGGTGGCCGAGGTGACGATCAGTTTCAGGTCCGGCCGCTTGCGCAGCAGCTGCTTCAGATAGCCGAGCAGGAAGTCGATGTTGAGGCTGCGTTCATGCGCTTCATCGACGATGATCGTGTCGTAGTTCGACAGCCAGCGGTCGCTGGCGATCTCCGCCAGCAGGATGCCGTCGGTCATGAACTTGATGCGGCTGTCCTCGCTGACCTTGTCGTTGAAGCGCACCTGGTAGCCGACCAGCTGGCCCAGCTCACTGTGCAGCTCCTGTGCCACGCGGCTGGCCACCGCGCGTGCGGCGATCCGGCGCGGCTGGGTGCAACCGATCATGCCGGCCTGGCCACGGCCGGCGGCCAGGCACAGCTTGGGCAGCTGGGTGGTCTTGCCCGAGCCCGTTTCGCCCGCGATCACCACCACCTGGTGATCCCGGATCAGCGCGATGATGGCATCGGCTTCACGCGCAATCGGCAGCTGGGGGTCCAGAGTAATGGCTGGTTGCTGCTGCGCCCGTTTCTGCCGGCGCTGCACCGACGCCTGCAAGGCCTGCTCGAAGGTAGCAGCCAGTGCCGCATCCTGTGGCTTGGCCTGGCAACGCGAGAGCATCCCCAGCAAACGGCCCCGGTCGCGGCTCATTGCGCCGTCGATGGCGGCGCGCTGTTGGCGCAGGCGGGACTGCGGCATTTTGTCGATAGCGTTCATCAATCGGTTCGTTTAAAACTTTGAAAGCAAACAGTCGTCAAGACTGATTTATTGTGAAGACCAACGATTCCACAAAGGAGGAACCCCATGGCGAAGACCAAGAGCCCGACCAAGGCCAAGACCGGCAAGCAGAAGCTTGCCGCTGCGGCGCCGTCGGCCCCCAATATCGATATCGGGATCACCCAGGGCGACCGCAAGAAGATCGCCGACGGTCTGTCGCGCTTCCAGGCTGACGCGTTCACGCTCTACCTGAAGACGCACAACTTCCACTGGAACGTGACCGGGTCGATGTTCAACTCGCTGCACACCATGTTTGAAACACAGTACACCGAGCAATGGGCGGCCCTGGACGATGTGGCCGAGCGCATCCGCGCGCTGGGCTTCAATGCCCCGGGCTCCTACCGGGAGTTCGCTGCGCTGACCTCGATCGCCGAGGAGCCGGGCCTGACCGACAGTGCGGACTGGCGGGAAATGGTACGCCAGTTGGTGGTCGCCAACGAAGCGGTCTGCCGTACGGCGCGTGAAGTGCTGGAGGTGGCGGCCAAGGGCGATGATGCCCCGACCGAGGATCTGATGACCCAGCGCCTGCAGACCCACGAGAAGTATGCGTGGATGCTGCGCTCCCTGCTCCAGTAAGGGTTGGGGGGTGTTCGGCAGGGCTGCGCCCTGCACCCGCAGAAGCAACTGCAACGGCAACGGCAACGGCCGGAGCAAAAGCGGGTTTCCTGTGGGTTGGCGGGGTGGGTCCGGTTGCGGGGGACGCCGCAAGTACGTCCCTGTAGGCTCGGTCGCGCCATCCATGGCGCTCACGCCCCCGCAACCGGACCCACCCCGCCTTC
>NZ_JASGBV010000119.1:0-7084 GCF_030053245.1 Stenotrophomonas sp. RS-48 | reverse complement strand
CCCGGCGAATCGCCAATGGCCAGAAACAGAACGGCCCCGCTTTCGCGGGGCCGCTCCGTTTCACGCAGGCCGGGCGTGGCCCGGCACTACATCAGTCACGCACCGTGTGCGGCCAGCTGGCCCAGGCGCTGGACCGCGACCGAGACGGTCGGGTAGTCCAGGGTCTTCTGCTCGGCCAGTTCCGCCAGCATTGCCAGGGTGAAGCGCAGGCTGTTGTCATCGCGGCCCATCCATGCAGCCACCTTGGCCTCGGCACTGCCGCCCTTGGTGGCGAGCACCTGACCGGCCAGGTTGCGATGGTTGGCAGCCAGCTCGTCGCGCAGCACGCCGCGTGCCACCGCATGCCAACGGCCGTTGACTTCCAGTGCATCGACCTGCTCGAACAGCCACGGCAGCTGCAGGGCATCGCCCAGGCGGAAGTGCACCTTGGACACGTCCACCGGCTTCAGCTTGCGGGTACGGGCCAGTTCGATGATGTCGAACGCCGGTTCCAGGAAGTGCAGCTCGGACAGCTGCTGTGCCAGCGCGGACGGCAGACCCTTCTCCTTCCACTCGGCCACCAGCGCCTCGTAGGTCGGACGCTGCGAGTCCGGCAGCACACCCGACGCGACACGGATGTCGTTGAACGGGCCCTGATAGCGGTTGACCGCTTCAGTGATGCCCGGCATCGCACCCGGACGCGACAGCAGCCAGCGCACGAACGAACGCTGCAGCTTCCAGATCACCTCCAGCGCGTCGATCTGCACCGACTCCGGCACCTTGCCGTCGAGGGCGTCGATCTGCGCCCACAGCGCGCGCGCATCCAGCGTCTCGCGGCTGATGGTGTAGGCCTTGGCGACCTCGGCGATGGAGCGGCCGGTGTCTTCCTGCATGCGCATCAGGAACGTTGCGCCCATGCGGTTGATGGTCTGGTTGGTCACCGCCGTGGCGATGATCTCGCGCTTCAGGCGGTGACGCTCCATCGCATCGGCGTACTTCTTCTGCAGCGGCGTGGGGAAGTAGCGCAGCAGCTCCTTGGAGAGGTACGGATCTTCCGGAATATCCGACTCCAGCAGCTGGTTGAACGCCACCAGCTTGGAGTAGGACAGCAGCACCGACAGCTCCGGACGGGTCAGGCCCTGGCCGCGCGCCTTGCGCTGGGACAGCTCGGCATCGGATGGCAGGAACTCGATCTGCCGATCCAGCAGCCCCTGCTGTTCCAGGGTGCGGATGAAGTGCTGCTTGGAACCCAGGCGCTTGACCGCCATCCGCTCCATGAGGCTCAGCGCCTGGTTCTGGCGATAGTTGTCGTTGAGCACCAGGTCGGCGACTTCATCGGTCATCGAGGCCAGCAGCTTGTTGCGCTGGTCGACCGTCAGCTTCTTCGCCCGCACCACATCATTGAGCAGGATCTTGATGTTGACTTCATGGTCCGACGTATCCACGCCGGCCGAGTTGTCGATGAAGTCCGTGTTGAGCAGCACGCCGGCCTGCGCGGCCTCGATACGGCCCAGCTGGGTCATGCCGAGGTTGCCGCCCTCGCCCACCACCTTGCAGCGCAGCTCGCCACCGTTCACGCGCAGTGCGTTGTTGGCACGGTCGCCGACATCGCTGTGCTGCTCGCTGGCGGCCTTCACGTAGGTGCCGATGCCGCCGTTCCACAGCAGGTCCACCGGTGCCTTCAGGATCGCGCTCATCAGGTCGTTCGGCGACAGCGCCTTGACGTTCTCGTCCAGGCCCAGCGCTTCACGCACCTGGGGGGTGATCTCGATCGACTTCAGGCTGCGCGGGTACACGCCGCCGCCCTTGCTGATCAGCTTGGCGTCGTAGTCTGCCCAGCTCGAACGCGGCACGGTGAACATGCGCTCGCGCTCGACGAACGAGGTCGCCGCGTCCGGGTTCGGGTCAAGGAAGATATGGCGGTGGTCGAATGCCGCGACGAGACGGATGTGGCGCGACAGCAGCATGCCGTTGCCGAACACATCGCCGGACATGTCGCCGACGCCGACCGCGGTGAAGTCCTGGCTCTGGCTGTCACGGCCGAGCGCACGGAAGTGGCGCTTGACCGACTCCCATGCACCGCGCGCGGTGATGCCCATGCCCTTGTGGTCGTACCCCACCGAACCACCGGAGGCGAACGCATCGCCCATCCAGAAGCCGTGCGCGATGGCCAGGCCGTTGGCGATATCGGAGAAGGTCGCCGTGCCCTTGTCGGCGGCCACCACCAGGTACGGATCGTCCATGTCGTGCCGCACGACATCCACCGGCGGCACGATCTTGTTGTTGACGATGTTGTCGGTGATGTCCAGCAGGCCCTGGATGAACAGCTTGTAGCAGGCCACGCCGTTGGCGAAGATCGCGTCGCGGTCGCCGTTCACCGGCGGGGTCTTGGCGAAGAAGCCGCCCTTCGCACCGACCGGCACGATGACGGTGTTCTTGACCATCTGCGCCTTGACCAGACCCAGCACTTCGGTACGGAAGTCTTCGCGACGGTCCGACCAGCGCAGGCCGCCACGGGCCACCGCGCCGAAGCGCAGGTGGGTACCTTCCACGCGCGGACCGTAGACGAAGATCTCGCGGTACGGACGCGGCTTCGGCAGGTCCGGCACCAGCGCCGAGTCGAACTTGAAGCTGATCACATGGCCGTGCTGGCCATTGGCGTCGGTCTGGTAGTAGCTGGTACGCAGGGTGGCATCGATCACGCCCATGAACGAACGCAGGATGCGGTCTTCGTCCAGGCTCGACACGCGGTCCATCAGCTTCAGCAACGCATCGCGCGCGGCCTGCATCTGCGCGTCGCGGTCACCCTTGCGGGCATCGACCACGGTCTTGAGCACCTTCAGGGTGGCCTCGTCGCCGGCGGCCAGCACATCGAAGTGGGCCTTCAGCTGGGCCTGGCCGGCCGCGATGTCGTCCTTGCTCTCGTGGCCGGTGGCCGGATCGAAGCGCGCTTCGAACAGTTCGACCAGCAGGCGCGCCAGCAGCGGATAGCGGGCGAACGTGCCTTCCACGTACGCCTGCGAGAACGGCACGCCGGTCTGCAGCAGATACTTGCAGTAGCCGCGCAGCATGGCGACCTGGCGCCAGTGCAGGCCGGCGGCCAGCACCAGGCGGTTGAAGCCATCGTTCTCGGCATCACCGTGCCAGACGCGGGCAAAGGTTTCGCCGAATGCTTCGTCGACGCTGGCGGCATCGATCGCACCGGCCGTCGATTCGACCTCGAAGTCCTGCACGTATACCGGGGCGTTGTCGACCGACAGGCGGTACGGACGCTCGGCGATCACGCGCAGGCCCATGTTCTCCATCATCGGCAGCGCGTCGGACAGCGGAATGTCGTCCAGCTGGCGGTACAGCTTCAGGCGCAGGCCATCGCCGCTTTCGCGCGGCACCGCCTGCAGGCTCAGGCGCAGATCGTCCGGACCGGTCAGCGCGTCGAGCTGGCTGACGTCGTTGGCGGCAACTGCGGTGCTGTTGTCTTCGATGTAGCCGGCCGGCAGTGCCTTGCCGATGCGGGCCGCGATGCGCAGGCCTTCGCTTTCGCCATGACGGGCCACCAGCGCTTCACGCAGGTCGTCCTGCCAGTTGCGCAGCACCTGGGCGAGCTTGCGCTCCAGTTCGGCGGTATCCACGTCAAGCATCTCGCCCGGCTTCGGGCGCACGATCAGATGCACCTGCGCCAGCGGCGATTCGCCCAGCACCACCGAGCTGTCGACGTACTCGCCATGCAGCGCTTCCTTCAGCATCGCCTCGATGCGCAGGCGCACGTCGGTGTTGAAGCGCTCGCGCGGCAGGTAGACCAGCGCAGAGATGAAGCGGCTGTACTTGTCACGGCGCAGGAACAGGCGGCTGCGCACGCGCTCCTGCAGGCCCAGCACGCCCATCGCGGTGCGGAACAGCTCGTCCTCGCTGGACTGGAACAGTTCTTCGCGCGGCAGGGTCTCCAGGATGTGGCGCAGGGCCTTGCCGCTGTGGCTGGACGCGGCCAGGCCGGACTGCTTCATCACGTACTCGTGGCGCTGGCGCACCAGCGGGATTTCCCACGGGCGGCGGTTGTAGGCACTGGAAGTGAACAGGCCGAGGAAGCGCTGCTCGCCGATGATCCTGCCCTTGGCGTCGAATTCCAGCACGCCGATGTAGTCCATGTAGCCGGCGCGGTGCACGCGGGAGCGCGCATTGGTCTTGGTCAGGATCAGCGCGTCCTTCAACCCCGACGTGGCGTTGAGGCCCTGGGCGGCGAGCGTCTTGACCGGGCGTGCGGCGGACTTGTCCTTGCCGCGCATCAGGCCCAGGCCGGTCTCGTTCAGCGGCGCCAGCACGTCTTCCTTGCCCTGCTTCTCGACGCGGTACTCGCGGTAGCCGAAGAAGGTGAAGTGGTTGTCGGCGGCCCAGCGCAGGAACTCCTGCGCTTCCCTGCGCGAGGCATCGTCGACCGGCAGCGCACGGCTGCCCAGATCGTCGGCCAGTGCCAGTGCCTTGTCCTTCATCGGCTGCCAATCGCGCACGATCGCCCGCACTTCGTCCAGCGCCTTGCCGATGGCCTGCTCGATGGCGGCCATGGCATCGGCCGGCTGGCGGTCGATCTCCAGCAGCATCACCGATTCGGCCTCGCCCTCGCCGACCTTGACCAGCTTGCCGGCCTTGTCGCGGGTGAAGCGCAGCACCGGGTGGCCGAGCACGTGCACGCCCACGCCCTGTTCGGCCAGTGACATGGTCACGGTGTCGACCAGGAACGGCATGTCGTCGTTGATGATCTGCAGCACGGTGTGCGGCGATTCCCAACCGTTCGCCTTCACCGTCGGATTGAACACGCGCACGTTGGCCTTGCCAGCCTTGCGGGCACGGGCGAACTCCAGCGTCTCGGCCGCGAGCGCGGCCCACTCTTCAGCGCTGTGGTGCGGGAACTCGTCCGCCTCCATGCGCTTGTAGAAGTCAGCGGCAAACGCCACTGCTTCGGCCTGGGCGGCCGCCGGGTAACGCTTGCGCAAGGCCGTGTATACCGGCTCCAGGGAGAAACCAGCGGTCACTGCGACCTCCGACTCAGCTGGTTTGGTCTTGTTTTTCACGGTCTTGGCTGCGGTTTTTTGCGGTTTCATGGCAGAGCGATGCGCTTGCTCAGTTGGGAAAATGAAATTGTAGCCCTCCCGCGCGAAAAGGCCTTGCTGCAGGACGGAATAAGCAGATTCGGGTTTGCTGCGGTTTAGACGCCTATTCAGTTCGCCCAGGTACGGAGCGAGCGGGGGGCGGCCGCCTTGCCGACAGGATCGGCAAAGCGTGTTACCGGAAGACACACGCGGGAACGTCGTTTCGATTCCACAATCCTGAACTGGACGGTATAGTCCACCGCGTGAACCCGGCCTACTTCCCCGTTGCCCTCGATGCGCGCGATGAGCGCGTGTTCGATGCCGTGCGCGAACTGCTGGCCCGGCAGGGCATGCAGATGAGCATGGATGCGGTGGCCCAGCAGGCCGGCTGCTCCAAGCAGACCCTGTACTCGCGCTATGGCAGCAAGCAGGAACTGCTGCGGCGGGTGATGCAGCGGCATGTGGGACACGCGACGGGGGCAATGCTGCGTGCACTCCGCAGTGACGACCTGCGTGCCAGCCTGTTGCAGTTCGCCATCGACTTCCTGGAGCATTTCAACCAACCGCATGTCGGCCAGGCCTGCCGGCTGATCGCTGCAGATGCCGCCCAGTTCCCCGAAGAGGCCCGGGCGCTGTACCGGCATGGTGCTGGCGCGCTGACACTTCATCTTTCTGAATGGATTGAAACCGTTTGCAGGCGTGGCCTGCTCCGGCATGACGACCCGCACTTCATGGCCGAACTGCTGCTGAGCATGATCGCCGGTCAGGATTTCGACAAACAGCGCTTCCATACCCCCCATCGTGATGACGCGCTCCTGCGTCGGCGCTGGGCAGAGTTCTCCGTCGACAGCTTCCTGCGCGCGTTTGCGCCGCAACCGTCGCCGGCCCCGTCTACAAACCAACCCCGGAGTTCCTCCTGATGACCGCCCCACTCCGCACCCTTGCCTTGACGTGCGCCGTTGCTGTCGCGCTGGCTGCCTGCAAGAAACCGGAACAGCAGACACCCCCGCCGCCGGAGGTGGGCGTGATCGATGCGAAGCCGCAGACCCTGCCGCTGCAGCGCGAGCTGGTCGGCCGCCTGTCGCCGTTCCGCAGTGCCGATGTCCGCGCACGCGTGCCGGGCGTGCTGCTCAAGCGCGTCTACCAGGAAGGCTCCCAGGTCAAGCAGGGGCAGACCCTGTTCCTGATCGACCCGGCACCGCTGCGCGCCTCGCTGAACGCGTCCGAGGCCCAGCTGGCGTCGGCGCGCGCCACCTACGCCAACGCCAAGGTGGCGGCCGATCGTGCCCGCTCGCTGGCACCGCAGCAGTTCGTCTCCAAGTCCGACCTGGACAACGCCGAATCGGCCGAGCGCACTGCGTTGGCCGCGGTCAAGCAGGCCGAAGCGGCGGTGACCTCCTCGCGGATCAACCTGGGCTACGCCGAAGTGACCGCGCCGATCAGCGGCGTGGCCAACAAGCAGCAGGTGACCGAGGGCGCACTGGTCGGCCAGGGCGACGTGACCCTGCTGACCACCGTCGACCAGCTCGATCCGCTGTACGTCAACTTCTCGCTCAGCGTGGACGAGCTGACCCAGCTGCGCGCGCAGCAGGCCAAGGGCGCCCTGGCCCTGGCCGGCGACGGCAAGGCCACCGTCAACGTGAAGCTGGCCGATGGCAGCACCTACAGCGAGCCGGGAACCCTCGACTTCTCCTCGACTACGGTCGACCCGGCCACCGGCGCGGTGTCGCTGCGTGCGCTGCTGCCCAATCCGCAGCAGATCCTGCTGCCGGGAGCCTTCGTCAGCTTCCAGGCCAACCTCGGCGAGCGCAACAATGCCTACCTGGTGCCGCAGCAGGCGCTGCTGCGCGACACCACGGGCGGCTACGTGATGGTGGTCGGTGCCGATGGCAAGGTGGCGCGCAAGAACGTCAAGACCGAAGGCGCACAGGGCGGCAACTGGCTGGTCAGCGATGGCCTGGCCGCCGGCGACAAGGTGATCGTGGCCGGCGTGCAGAAGGGCAAGGAAGGCAGCCCGGCCGTCG
>NZ_JASGBV010000118.1:0-1694 GCF_030053245.1 Stenotrophomonas sp. RS-48 | reverse complement strand
TCTGGCCAACGATGCGGGTCAGCTGGGTGACGGTGGCATTGGCATCGTCACGCATCCGTGCGAACACGCCCTGGTAGTCGCCCTGCATGCGGGCGGTCAGGTCGCCTTCGGCGATGGCTGACAGCAGCTGTGACAGCTTGCCGAGGTTCTCATCGCTGACTGCCATCATCGCGTTGAGGTTTTCCAGCATGGTGCGGAAATCGTGATCGAAGCGCTGTGCGTCGCCGCGACGGCTGAAGTCACCGGCAGCGGCGGCGCCGGCCAGCTGCTTGATCTCGGCATTGATGCGGCCGAGGTTGTCCTTGACGGTATCAACGGCGTGGGTCATCGCCGCCTTCTCGCCCGGGTATCGGGCGATATCACGGCTCAGATCGCCGACGGCGTATTGCTGGACGACATCGAGCACATCATGAAGGGTCTGCACGTGGCCGCCGACCAGCGCATTGGTCTCCTGCACCATCAGCCCATACTCGCCGGGGAATGCGCTGGCATCGATGCGGTAGCTGAGTTCACCGGCGTCGTGGCGACGTGCCATCTCACGTTGGCCACCGATCACGGCGTGCAGCTGCCGCTGCATGGCGGACATCGCATCCAGCAGGCGGCCGGGCTCGTCATGCGGCTGCGGGCCGATATGGCTGTCCAGTCTGCCAGCGGCGATGCCTTCGGCCACGGCCGTAGCCTGCTTCAACGGTACCGCGATGCGGTTGCCGATCAGCCAGCTCAAGGCCAGCACGATCAGAACCACCACGCCACCGGAGATCGCCATGATCGTGGTGAACACCAGGGCCTGCTTCTGCACGTCGTCCGTGTAGACGCCACTGCTGATGACCCAGTTCCACGGCGCGAACAGCCCGGCATAGGCGATCTTGCCGACCGTGCCTTCGCTGCCGGGCTTGGCCCAGCGGTAGTCGACGAAGCCGCCCCCGGCCTTGGCTGCCTCGACCTGCTGGTAATAGATGCGCACCCCTTCATCGGTGCGGAAATCCTTCATGTCCTTGCCGACCAGGTCCTTGCGGAACGGGTGCATGAGTACCCGGTAGCCGGTGTCGTAGACGTTGTAGTAGTAGGTGTCGTTCTCGGCACGCATCCTCTCCAGCGCCTGCAGGGCGGCGGCCTTGGCTGCCTCTTCGCTGAGCTCGCCGGTACCGGCCAGGCGGTGGTAGTGCTGGACAATGCCGTAACTCAGTTCGACCTGGGTCTTCAGCGAGGTCTTGCGCGTTTCAGTCAGGTCGAGGTACTGCATGCGGGCGGCGATCACCGACAGCGCGACCACGCCCAGCGCGATGAGCAGCGTGAGCAGATTGAGCTTGCGCCGGACGGAGAGATTGCTGAAGTAGTGTTGCCAGCGATGCATGAGGTTCATCGAGCAGGACCAGTTTGAAGCAGGCGGGCGGCGCCGAGCCGGCCACGGCGGAATACACCATGACACCCCCGTTATCGGCCGCGGGCGCGCGGGATTGAGGTGCAGTGCCGGAACGCATTCAGGTTTCCTTGCAGCGGCGGCTGCGGCGCTGCCTGCGGCAGGCCTTTCACGCAACAGCAACGGCAACGGCAACGGCAACGGCAACGGCAACGGCAGGTCATGGCGATGGGTTGCTATGGTTTGGCCGGGTCGGGGTGGGCAGGCAGGACACGCCGTGAACCCATCCATGGGGGCTCGATGGCGCCATCCATGGCGCCAACGGTCCTGCCTG
>NZ_JASGBV010000117.1:0-3766 GCF_030053245.1 Stenotrophomonas sp. RS-48 | reverse complement strand
CGGCGGCCACAGCCCGCTGCGCCCCGTCGTCACGCTGTGCCACCCGCGCAGCCTGCTGGCCGCGGGTGGCACTGGCGCTGGCGCGGCGTGCGTCCTGGCGACGGCTGGCGGCCAATGCGGCCGCCGGAACACTGGCCACCGCCACCACCGCCGGATCGACCGAGGCTTCGGTCACCGTCGCGGGCGATACCGGTGCCGGCGGCAGTTCGGCCTGGCTGGCGACCACCTGGGGTGCCAGCGGCTCTCCGGGAGGGGTCTCCTTCAGCTTCTCGCCGCCGATCAACAGGGCCACCGCAGCGACCGAGGCAGCCAATGCGGCACCGCCCCCCCAGGTACGCCAGCCACTGCGGCGCACCTGCCGGTCCTGAGGCCCGGACCGGGGCGTGGGTTCGGCGGCGATGGCAGAGGCAACCGCGGCGCTGAAGCCGGCGGGCGCAAGCACCGAGGCCTGCCCGCGCATCACGTCGCCCAGCAGCTGCCAGCGTTCCTGGCAGCCGGCCAGTTCAGGGTCATGCTCCATGCGGCGCAGCAGGAAGCGGGCCTCGTCGGCCCCCAGCTCGCCATCGACCAGGGCCGACAGCTGTTCCCGATGGCGCTGGTCAAGCCGCAGCCCGGCCGGCGATTGATGATTCTGCGATTCGTTGAATGGATGACTGGTCATACGCGGCTCTTCTCGCGGGTGGCGCTGCCGATGTCCAGCAGCGGCCGGAGTTCGGTGTCGATCGCCTCGCGCGCCCGGAAGATCCGAGAGCGCACGGTGCCGATCGGGCACCCCATCTTCTGCGCGATTTCCTCGTAGCTCAGGCCTTCCACCTCGCGCAGGGTGATCGCCGACCGGAGTTCTTCCGGCAGCGCGTTGACGGCCTTCATCACTGTCTGTTCCAGCTCCTGGCGCATCAACTCGCGTTCGGGCGTGTCGGTGTCGCGCAGGCGCGTGCCGCTGTCGAACTGTTCGGCATCGCCGATGTCGATGTCATCTGTCGGCGGGCGGCGATTGTGTGAAGCCAGGTAGTTTTTGGCGGTGTTCACGGCGATCCGATGCAACCAGGTTGAGAACTGGGCATCGCCGCGGAAGCTTCCGATCGCGCGGTAGGCGCGTATGAAAGTGTCCTGGGCGACGTCCTGACATTCACTCCAGTCGGCGATGTAGCGACCGACCAGGGCCACGACCCGATGCTGATACTTGCGCACCAGTACATCGAAAGCCGCGCTCTCGCCGCGCTGCACGCGCCGGACCAGTTCCAGATCCAGCTCCTGTGGTGTTTCAACCTCGGCCATGGGGGGCCGCACTCCTGTCAGCCCAACCGACGTCGGGCAATGAGACTGCCAATCCCGGGAAAAGTTCAGTCGCCGATCACCCGGCGCCGCACCAGCTTTTAACCACTGTTCCGTTAGCGTTCTGTTCCACGGCCATGGATCCGGAACCGCCACTCCCCTGCTATAGGGATTTGACGCGGGGGAAACAACCTCTGGATCATAGCCGCTTCTCCATACACAACCGGATGGAACGTCCATGCTCTCAGGCTTCGATGGTCTCCGCTTCAGCCACTGGCACCCCGAGATCCGCGACGACGGCGTGGTGGTCCTGTCCCTGGATCGTCAGGACAGCAGTGTCAACGCGATGTCGCAGGACGTGCTGCTGGAGCTGGGCGATCTGCTCGAACGCATCGCGCTGGATCCGCCGAAGGGCGTGGTGATCCAGTCCCTGAAGAAGGCCGGCTTCATCGCCGGCGCCGATCTGAAGGAATTCCAGGAGTTCGACCGGCGCGGCACCGTCAACGATGCCATCCGTCGCGGCCAATCCACCTACCAGAAGCTGGCAGAGCTGCCCTGCCCGACCGTTGCAGCCATCCATGGCCACTGCCTGGGTGGCGGCACCGAGCTGGCCCTGGCCTGCCGTTACCGCGTGGCCTCCAACGACAGCAGCACCCGCATCGGGCTGCCGGAAACCCAGTTGGGCATCTTCCCCGGTTGGGGTGGCAGCGCGCGCCTGCCGCAGCTGGTCGGCGCCCCGGCGGCGATGGACATGATGCTGACCGGCCGCACCCTCTCGGCCTCGGCCGCGCGTGGCATCGGCCTGGTCGACAAGGTGGTGGCACCGGCGGTGGTGCTCGACACCGCCGTCGCACTGGCGCTGGCCGGCACCACGCGGCCGTTCAAGCAGCGTGCGCTGGCATGGGCCAGCAACACCTGGCTGGCGCGCAAGGTGCTGGCACCGCAGATGATCAAGCAGGTCGCGCGCAAGGCGAAGAAGGACCAGTACCCGGCGCCCTATGCACTGATCAGCACCTGGCAGCGCAGCGCCGGCAAGCCGGTGCAGGCCCGCCTGGATGCCGAACGCCGCGCGGTGGTCAAACTGGCCAGCACGCCGACCGCGCGCAATCTGATCCGCATCTTCTTCCTGACCGAGCGCCTGAAGGGTCTGGGCGGCGGCGATTCCGGCATCCGCCACGTGCACGTGGTCGGCGCCGGCGTGATGGGCGGTGACATCGCCGCGTGGGCAGCCTACAAGGGCTTCGAGGTCACCCTGCAGGATCGCGAGCAGCGCTTCATCGATCCGGCGATGGAACGCGCGCAGGCACTGTTCGCCAAGAAGGTGAAGGACGAGAGCAAGCGTCCGGCGGTGGCGGCGCGGCTGCGGGCGGATCTGGAGGGCAAAGGCGTGGCCGCCGCTGATCTGGTGATCGAGGCGATCATCGAGAACCCGGAGGCCAAGCGCGCGCTGTACCAGACGCTGGAGCCGGGCATGAAGGCCGATGCGCTGCTGACCACCAATACCTCGTCGATTCCGCTGGTGGAACTGCGCGACCACATCCAGCGCCCGGCGCAGTTCGCCGGCCTGCACTACTTCAATCCGGTGGCACAGATGCCGCTGGTGGAAATCATCCATCACGACGGCATGGCGCCGGAGACCGAGCGCCGTCTGGCAGCGTTCTGCAAGGCGCTGGGCAAGTTCCCGGTACCGGTGGCGGGCAGCCCGGGCTTCCTGGTCAACCGCGTGCTGTTCCCGTACATGCTGGAGGCGGCCACCGCCTATGCCGAAGGTATCCCGGGCCCGGTGATCGACAAGGCAGCGGTGAAGTTCGGCATGCCGATGGGCCCCATCGAGTTGATCGACACGGTCGGCCTGGATGTCGCCGCCGGCGTGGGCCGCGAGCTGGCGCCGTTCCTCGGCCTGCAGATTCCGGCGGCACTGCAGACGGTGGAAGCCGACAAGCGCGGCAAGAAGGATGGCCAGGGCATCTACACCTGGGAGAACGGCAAGCCGAAGAAGCCGGATGTCGCCAGCGACTACCAGGCCCCTGCGGACCTGGAAGATCGCCTGATCCTGCCGCTGCTCAACGAGGCCGTGGCCTGCCTGCACGAAGGCGTGGTGGCCGATGCGGACCTGCTGGATGCGGGCGTGATTTTCGGCACCGGATTCGCGCCGTTCCGCGGGGGTCCGATCCAGCACATCCGCGCGGTGGGTGCCGATGCGATCGTCGAGCGCCTGAAGGCGCTGCAGCAGCGTCACGGTGACCGCTTTGCCCCGCGCCCGGGCTGGGACAACCCTGCCCTGCGCGAACCGGTGGTGTGATGTGATGTGATCGGCCGGGCCTGCGGCCCGGCACCCGCAGAGGCAACGTCAAGTTCCACAGCAGAAGCCAGAGCCGGAGCAACAGCCGGCTCTGGCTTTTCTGTTTGTCGGGCGGGGCGGTGTCGGGTTGCGGGGACGCCGTAAACCCGTCCCTGGGGGCTTGGCCGCGGCATCCATGCCGCGGACACC
>NZ_JASGBV010000116.1:0-8422 GCF_030053245.1 Stenotrophomonas sp. RS-48 | reverse complement strand
AGAAGCTCGCCACCACCTGCCTGGCCGCAGCGCTGCGTTACCAGCTCGGCGGCGCTGACAGCCAGCTGCCCAGTTACGCGGCGGTCGTGCTCGACGAGGCCTTCGACAAGGCCGACAACGAGTTCACCGCGCTGGCGATGAACATCTTCGACAACTTCGGTTTCCAGATGGTGGTCGCCACGCCGCTGAAGTCGGTGATGACCCTGGAGCCCTTCATCGGTGGTGCCTGCTTCGTCGAGATCAGTGGCCGCCACGATTCGGGCGTGCTGCTGATCGAGTACGACGAAGAAGGAAGGCGCCTGAAGCTGCCCGATCGCAGCCGCCAGCAGGCCAATGAACCGGAGGAAGCCGAAGCCTGACCGCCTCGGGCAATCCACCTGTAGAGCCGAGCCATGCTCGGCTGCTCTTCGCGACCTGAAACAAGGTGCCAACCAAGGTTGGCACCTACCATTTCATAACGTCCCTCACGAACCGCCGAACGTATCCCACGCCATCCGCGCGATCAGCACCACCACCAGGCCCACGAACAGTTTGCGGATGAACGGCGTGCCGCCTTTCAGTGCCAGCCGCGTGCCGACCACCGAACCGATGATGTTGGCCGTGGCCATCGGCAGCGCGAACAACCACAGGATGTTGCCGGTCGGCACGAAGAACGAGATCGCCGCCATGTTCGTCGCCAGGTTCACGACCTTCGATGCGGCCGACGCACGCAGGAAGTCCAGGCCGAAGAAGCGCACGAACAGGAAGATCAGGAAGCTGCCGGTGCCTGGCCCGAAGAATCCATCGTAGAAGCCGATCGCAGCGCCGATCACCAGCGCGATGGTCAGTTCGCGCCGGCCGATCTCCTGCGGCCGGTGCAGCGCGCCGAAATCCTTCTTCCACAGGGTGTAGGCCAGCATCGCCACCAGTAGCACCAGCACCAGCGGCCGCACGGCATCCTTGGGCAGCAGGCTCACCGCCGTAGCCCCGGCGAACGAGAACACGAATGCCGTGCCCGCGGCGAACAGTACCGGCTTCCAGGGGAACCGCACGTTGCGTGCATAGCGCCACGCCGCCGCCGCCGTGCCGAACATCGAACTGAACTTGTTGGTACCGAACAGCATCGCCGGCGTCTGCTGGGGCAGCACGGTGAACAGGCCGGGCAGCTGTACCAGTCCCCCTCCACCCACGGCAGCATCGACCAGGCCGGCAATGAAGGCGATCACCACCAGCCACCACAACTCGGGGGGAACCAGTTCCAGCACGGGGATCATTCAATGTGGGGGCGCGACAGCATACGCCTATCGCCGATGGATGCCCGACGTGACTCGAGCGACAATACCCCCATGAGCCGAAACCCTGCCGATTCCTGCCCCTGTGGCCTCGCCACGGACTACGCCGACTGCTGCGGCCGCTTCCATGCCGGCGAGCCCGCACCGGACGCCGAGCGCCTGATGCGCTCGCGCTACAGCGCGTACGTACGTGGTCTGGCCGACTACCTGCGGGCCACCTGGCATCCGGCCACCCGTCCCGCCGAACTGTCACTGGACGAGGCGCCCGGCCAGCGGACGCACTGGCTTGGCCTGACCGTCCACGAGCACCAGGTGAATGGGCCCGACCATGCGGAAGTGCGATTCACCGCCCGCTACCGGGTGGGCGGCGGCAGTGCGGTGAAAATGAACGAGCGCAGCCGGTTCGAACGCATCGACGGACGCTGGTACTACCTCGACGCGATCTGAACCGGTTACGCGACGGCATCGATGTGAACGGCGCGATGTCACGCCATGACGTTGCGCTCACCCGCACCGCTGGATGCTGGCTGCATGGACAGCGCTACCGTCGCCGTCGCTGCTCCGCAGCGTGAACTCGCCCACCGCTATGCGCAGACGCGCGCCCGCAGCGTGCTGCTGGCCGAGCCGCTCAGTGCCGAAGATGCCATGCTGCAGAGCATGGCGGACGCCAGCCCGAGCAAATGGCATCTGGCGCACACCACGTGGTTCTTCGACCGCTTCGTGCTGGCCGGTCTATCCGGCGCACCGGCACGTGACCCCGCGTGGGACTACCTGTTCAACAGCTACTACAAGAGTATTGGGCCGGCGCATGCCAGGCCGCAGCGTGGCCTGCTCTCGCGCCCGTCGCTGCAGCAGGTACTCGATTACCGGCAGCAGGTCGATGCACACCTGCTGACGCGTCTCCGCGATGGCGATCTTGACGATGAAGCCCTGCAGCATCTCCAGCTGGGCCTGCAGCACGAGCAGCAGCACCAGGAGCTGCTGCTGACCGACATCAAGCACGCGCTCTGGTGCAATCCGCTGCATCCGCCCTACCGCCAGGACCTGCGCGCCGCCGTCAGTGTAGCCAGTCCGCTGGGCTGGATCGAATCTCCCGAGCGCATCGTCACCGTCGGCGCACCGGCATGGCCACAGCACGCTACCTTCGCCTACGACAACGAATCGCCACCGCATCGCGTGCTGTTGCCGGCCCACATGCTGGCTGATCGACCGGTCTGCAACGCGGAGTACCGGGACTTCGTCGAAGCCGGCGGTTACCGCGATCCGCGCTGGTGGCTCAGTGAGGGCTGGGCTCTGCGCGAAAGCGAGGACTGGCAGCATCCACTTTATTGGGATGACGCCCTCCAGCGCGAATACACGCTCGGCGGCTGGCGCGACCTCGACGCGCATGCGCCGGTGTGCCATCTCAGCTACTACGAAGCCGATGCGTATGCCCGCTGGGCCGGTGCGCGCCTGCCCAGCGAATTCGAGTGGGAGGCCGCCGCGACGTCGCAGCCGATCGCCGGCCATTTCGCCGAGGACGATCATCTGCATCCTGCTGCAGCACGGGGCAGGGGACTGCGGCAGCTGTTCGGCGACGTCTGGGAATGGACCGGCAGCGCGTATGGCGCGTACCCCGGTTTCCGTCCGTTCGCCGGCAATCTGGGTGAGTACAACGGCAAGTTCATGTGCGGGCAGTGGGTCCTGCGCGGCGGCAGCTGTGCCACCCCGCGCGGGCATGTGCGCGCCAGCTACCGTAACTTCTTCATGCCACCTGCGCGCTGGCAGTTCTCCGGCCTGCGCCTGGCGAGGGATCTGCCGTGAGCACCGTACAGGATGCGCTGCAGGCGCTGACCGATCTGACGCCCAGCCGCGAGCAGATCCTCGCCGACACACTGGCCGGACTGTCGCGCACTGCGCGCCAGCTGCCGTCGAAGTACTTCTATGATGCGCGCGGTTCACGCCTGTTCGAACAGATCACCCACACGCCGGAGTACTACCCCACGCGCACCGAGCTGGCCCTGTTGAATCGGGTGCTGCCGGATATCGCACGCGTGGTGGGCCCGCGCCTGCACGTGGTCGAGCTGGGCAGCGGCAGTGGTCGCAAGACCGCGCTGTTGCTGGCCGCGCTGCAGGATCCCGTGGCCTACACCCCCATCGAGATCTCCCGGGCGGCGCTACTGTCGAGCATCGATCACCTCGCTCCCGCGCTTCCCGACGTGGAAATGCTGCCGGTCTGCGCTGACTTCACCCGTCCGGTGGACGTGCCCGCACCGGAGCGCGAGCCCGCGCGGCGCCTGCTGTTCTTCCCGGGGTCCACGCTTGGCAACTTCGCCAGCGAGGACGCCCTCGCCCTGCTGCGGGCCATGCGTCAGACCATGGGTGACCACGGCCTGGCCCTGATCGGCATCGACCTGCACAAGGACCCCGCGCTGATCGAAGCCGCCTACAACGACGCCGAAGGCATCACTGCGGCATTCACCCTCAACCTGCTCGTCCGCCTCAACCGTGAGGTGGGCAGCGACTTCGATCTGGACGGCTTCCGCCACCGTGCCCGTTACAGCACTGAACGTCTGCGTATCGAGACCGATCTGGTCAGCCAGCGGGCGCAGGACGTCCACCTCGATGGCCGCACCTTCCACTTCGAGGCCGGTGAGGCGATCCGCGTCGAGTACAGCCACAAGTACACCGATGACGGCTTTGATGCGCTGGTGCGGCAGGCCGGCCTGCAGGTTGCGCAGCGCTGGGACGCTGACAGTCCAGCTTACGGCCTGCGGCTGCTGCGTACGCTCTAGAGAGGCCAACGGCCGGCAACTGCTTCAGCATCGCCGGTCGCTCAGCCTCTAGTATGGTGTCAGCACCGGCAACACGGAGGACGCCATGCCCACCCTGACCGCACTCGGCCTGGCCGCGGCACTGGCCGCGCCGTCAACGGCGCCCGACCTGACCCCGCCCGATCCCGCGTTCACCCGGTGTCTGGCACAGCTGCAGGCAACGGCAGCTACCCAGGGCATTGCCGCAGACCGCTTCGGTGCGATCACCGCCGACCTGCGTCCTGATCCCAGCGTGCTCGGCTTGCTGGATGCGCAGCCCGAATTCTCCACCCCGATCTGGGACTACCTGGCTGCACTGGTGGACCGCCAGCGCGTCGACGATGGACGGGCCATGCTGCAGCAGCACCGCGACCTGCTTGATCGCATCGCCGCGCAGTATGGCGTCGATCCGGTCACCATCGTCGCCGTCTGGGGCGTGGAGAGCGACTATGGCCGTGTATTCGGCAAGCGTCCGCTGCTGCAGTCGCTGGCGACGCTGTCCTGCGCCGGCCGGCGGCAGGCGTTCTTCCGTGGCGAACTGCTGGCCCTGCTCACGCTGATCGATCGCGGTGATCTGCAGGCTCAAGGTCTGACCGGGTCCTGGGCCGGCGCGTTCGGCCATACGCAGTTCATGCCCAGCACCTACGCACGCATCGCCGTCGACGGCGATGGCGACGGTCGCCGTGACCTGGTCGGCAGCATTCCCGACGCACTGGCGTCTACCGCCAACTATCTCAAGCGCGCCGGCTGGCGCACGGGAGAACCGTGGGGCATGGAGGTGCGTGTTGCCGACGGCTTCAATACCAGCCTGGCCGGCCGTACCCAACGCCGGTCACTGGCTGAATGGCGTACGCAGGGCGTGACAGCGCTGGACGGCAGCGCGCTGGCTCCGGCGGGTCTGGCTGCCGACGCGCGGGCGGCACTGCTGCTGCCCGCCGGCATCAAGGGGCCGGCCCTGCTGGTGTTCCGCAACTACGATGCGATCTACAGCTACAACGCCGCCGAAAGCTATGCGCTGGCGATCGCGACGCTGGCTGATCGCCTGCGCGGCGGCAGCGGCCTGGCCACCGCCTGGCCGACCGATGACCCCGGGCTGGGCCGTGATGAGCGCCGTCAGCTGCAGACCCTGCTGCTGGCGCGGGGGCATGATATCGGTACCGCTGATGGCATGATCGGCACAGCCAGCCGCCGGGCGATCCAGGCCGAACAGCGCCGCCTGGGATGGAGCACGGCCGATGGACGAGCCGGCCAACGCATCCTGCGCGCGCTGCAGAGCGCGGCGCCGCCTGCGGTGGCCTCCACCCGCTTCACGCTTCCCAGCAACTACAGTGCCGTGCAGTCGCCGGCCATACGGAGTCGATCCAACGTGCAACAGATCCAGGGCGTACGCAGTGGCCAGTTCCAGGGGCTTGATGCCTGGCTGGTGGAAACCCCCCAGGCCACCGCAGCCATCAGTGTGTTCGGCGGCCAGCTGCTCTCCTTCGTACCCAAGGGGCAGCCCGATCTGCTGTGGCTTTCGCCACGCCGTGCCGCATTGCCGACCCCCATCCGCGGCGGCAGCCCGGTGTGCTGGCCGTATTTCGGGCGACAGGGGCAAGGCGACGATGTGCCCGCGCATGGTTTCGTGCGCACCCTGCCGTGGGAGCTGAAGGAGGCCCGCCGGCTGGACGACGGCAGCATCGAACTCGTATTGGCTCCCCCTGCATTGGACAACCTCGCTCTGCGCCTGGCCATGACCGTGCGCATCGGCCGTGAACTACGGCAGCAGCTGGTGACCGACAATCCTGGCACCGTGCCGGTGACGATCACCCAGGCGCTGCACAACTACTTCCGCGTGGGCGATGCCAGCAAGGTCGAAGTCGATGGCGTGGACGGGCTGGAGTATCTGGACAAGTTCGAGAACTATGCACAGGCGCGGCGCCAGCAGGGCCCGTGGTCCCTGCGCGATCCGCGCGACCCGGGCCGCAGTGACCGCATCTATACCGGGGCAGGTGGCCACTACGTCCTGCGCGATCCGGTGCTGAAGCGTCGCATCACGATCCGTACCGAAGGCAGCCGCTCGCTGGTGGCCTGGAATCCCGGCGCGGAAGCGGCAGCGAAGATGGCCGACGTGGGCGACGGCTGGCGCGATTATGTCTGCCTGGAAGCGGCCAATGCCGGGCCCGACGTGATCACCATCGCACCGGCCGGTCGCCACGTGCTGGTACAGACCTTGTCCAGCTCGCCACTGTGAGTGGACATCCCGCCACGGATGGCAATCCCTACGCTGCACCGGTTGCCGGCGATGCGCCGTCGAGCCTGGACGCCGCAATGGCGGTCTATGACCGTCATCCACGGCTCGCCCGCGTGGTGGCCGACAACTTCGCTGTCTATGCCGAGTTGTGGCGGCTGCGTCGGGATCCGCCGGGCTGGCCGCGTCCCTGGAACTGGGCCGCGTTCCTGTTCGACTTCAAGTGGCTGCTGTACCGGCGTATGTACGGCATGGCGGTGGCCTACGTCCTGATCAGCATGGTGGGGGGTGCCGCCATCGTGCTGGCCGGAATGGACGACGCGGCGATATGGGGGTTGACGTTGGCCTTGAAGATCGCAGTGTCACTGGCGGCCAATGCGCTGTATCTGCGCCGCTGCAGGGCGGTGATCGCCCGCGCCGAAGCCGCCGGCGCGGGTGACGGCGCACGCGTCGAGGCCTATATCGACCGGCGCAGCGGCGTCAGCCGGCTGGCCCTGGGCCTGGGCATCGTGTTCAGCGTCGCACTGCAGGCGTTGGACCTCTTCGGCGGCGCCTAGCTGCGGGGCTCACGTGGCCGCAGGACCAGCAGGCACAGCGCGCCAGCGACCAGCCCCCAGAAGGCGGAACCGATACCGGCCAGCGACATCCCCGACGCAGTGACCAGGAAGGTGACCAGTGCCGCCTCGCGGTCGCGCTCCACCGCCAGTGCGCTGGCGAGGCTGTTGCCGATGGTGCCGAACAGTGCGATGCCAGCCACGCAGGCCACCAGCTCCCGCGGGAACGCGGCGAACAGTGCGGCCACGGTGGCGCCGAACAGGCCGATGACGATGTAGAACACACCTGCCGCCATCGCCGCGGTGTAGCGCCGGGCAGGATCCTCATGGGCATCGCGGCCCATGCAGATGGCTGCGGTGATCGCGGCCAGGTTCAGCGCATAGGCACCGAAGGGGGCCAGTACCGTGTTGACCACGCCGATCCAGCCGATCAGCGGCGATACCGGGGCGTCGTAGCCGGAGGCGCGCATCACGGCGACGCCGGGAATGTTCTGCGAGGCCATGGTCACCACGAACAGGGGCAGGGCGATGCCTGCCACGGCAGTCCACGACAGGGAAGGTGTCACCCACTGCGGGACCGCCAGCTGCAACTGCAGCTGCTGCGCGTGCAGCAGACCGCGGCTGGCCGCGACCGCGATGCCAACCAGCAGGGTCGCGATCACGGCGTAACGCGGGAACAGGCGCCGGCCAGCCAGCCAGGTCGCGAACATCGCCAGGGCAAGTACCCTCTGGCTGTCCATTGCGACGAACACATCCAGGCCGAAGCGCAACAGCACACCGGCCAGCATGCCCGCCGCCAGCGCCATCGGCACACGTTGCATGAGCCTGGCGAAGATGCCGGAGAAGCCGGCCAGCATTGCCAATGCCGCAGCAAGCAGGAACGCGCCTGTCGCCTCGGAGAGCGAAGCGCCGCCGGCGCCCACCACCAGCATCGCGGCGCCGGGCGTCGACCACGCGGTGACCACCGGTACCCGATAGCGAAGTGACAGCCCGATGCAGGTCACGCCCATGCCCAGTCCCAGCGCCCACATCCAGGATGCGATATGGGCCTGATCGGCACCGACCGCCTGCGCGGCCTGGAACACGATCACCGCCGAACTGGCGAAGCCCACCAGTACGGTGATGAAGCCGGCGACGATCGCCGGCATCGATAGATCCCGCCACCATCCGTGGCGCACCTGCGTACTCATTGCCTGCTCTCCCGTGTGCATCCCTGCATTGATAGCGCCTGAGGCGTTGCCCGCGCAACGCGCGGGCAACGCCGCAGGGAACATCGAGTGCGCGCACCGGCCGGCACAAGCGCCAGCGCTGTCATTGTCCTGAAAGAAAGTGGTTGACGAATCCGGCAGGATCTCTAGAATTCGCTCCCTCGCTGCAGCGCGATGCTTCCCCGGAAGCAGCACGCAGAAGCGACGCCACGCCAGCGGACGAGATGATCGAACGAAGGTGTTGACGGACTCGAAAAGTCCGTCATAATAGGCGGCTCGCAACGACGAAAGCCTCTCGGGGCCAACGACGAAGCAGCTCCGGCAACAACGTCCACCCCGGTGCGACGGCCTTGAAAAAGGTGTTGAC
>NZ_JASGBV010000115.1:0-2986 GCF_030053245.1 Stenotrophomonas sp. RS-48 | reverse complement strand
GGCGGTACAGGGTTCGAACCTGTGACCCCTACCATGTCAAGGTAGTGCTCTACCGCTGAGCTAACCGCCCGTTTGGGGTCTGAACGTCCGCGAATGCGTCGGTGCAGGCCGCGTATATTACGGATGCCGGCCCGGAAGCGCAACACTTTTGTGAAGACGTGCGGCACTGTCGCGTTCAGCCCAGGCTGGCCTCCTTCAGCTGTCGGATCTGGTCGCGGACGCGGGCCGCGTCCTCGAATTCCAGGTCCTTGGCGTGCTGGTACATCTGCTGTTCCAGAGCCTTGAGACGCGCCGCCAGCTGCGCCGGCCCGAGCGCGCGGTAGTCGGCCACATCCTCGGCCACTCCAGGCCTGCCCTTGCCTTTTCCTTTGCGCGATTCCTTCTCGGCCGCTTCGGATCGGGCACCTTCCAGTACGTCGGTGATCGGACGCGCCACCGAGCGCGGAATGATCCCGTGCTCTTCGTTGTACTCGACCTGCTTGGCGCGTCGGCGGTCGGTCTCGTCGATCGCGGCCTGCATCGAACGGGTCACCTTGTCGGCATACAGGATGGCCTTGCCGCGCACATTGCGGGCCGCACGGCCGATGGTCTGGATCAGCGAACCGGTGGAGCGCAGGAATCCCTCCTTGTCCGCGTCCAGGATCGCCACCAGCGACACCTCGGGCATGTCCAAGCCCTCGCGCAGCAGGTTGATGCCGACCAGCACGTCGAACTTGCCCAGGCGCAGGTCACGGATGATCTCCACGCGCTCGACGGTGTCCACGTCCGAATGCAGGTAGCGCACGCGGATGCCATGCTCGGTGAGGTACTCGGTCAGGTTCTCGGCCATGCGCTTGGTCAGCGTGGTGACCAGCACGCGGTCGCCGGCCTTGATGCGCTCGTTGGCCTCGCTCATCAGATCGTCGACCTGGGTGGCGACCGGGCGGATCTCCACCATCGGGTCGATCAGGCCGGTCGGCCGCACCACCAGCTCGGTCACTTCGTCGCCCGACTCGCGCATTTCATACGGGCCTGGCGTGGCCGACACATAGATGCTGCGCGGCGAGCGCGCCTCCCACTCTTCGAAACGCAGCGGACGGTTGTCCAGCGCCGAGGGCAGGCGGAAGCCGAATTCGACCAGGGTTTCCTTGCGCGACCGGTCGCCCTTGAACATCGCGCCGATCTGCGGAATGGTCACGTGCGATTCGTCGATCACCAGCAGCGCGTCGGCCGGCAGGTAATCGAACAGGGTCGGCGGTGGCTCGCCCGGGCCCTTGCCGGTGAGATGCCGCGAGTAGTTCTCGATGCCGTTGCAGTAGCCGACCTCGGCCATCATCTCCAGGTCGAACTGGGTGCGCTGGGCAAGGCGCTGCGCCTCGACCAGCTTGTTCTGTGCGTAGAGCTGCTCAAGCCGCTCCTTCAGTTCCACCTTGATGGTCTCGATCGCCGCGAGCACGCGTTCGCGGGTCGTCGCATAGTGGGTCTTCGGGTAGACGGTGAAGCGCATCAGGTTGCGCAGGGTTTCGCCGGTGAGCGGATCGAACATCGTGATCTTCTCGACCTCGCCATCGAACAGCTCGATGCGCAGCGCCTCGCTGTCCGACTCCGCCGGGAACACATCGATCACTTCGCCGCGCACGCGGAAGGTGCCGCGCTGCAGTTCGTATTCGTTGCGGGTGTACTGCAGCTGCGTCAGATGATTGATCAGGTCGCGCTGGTCGATGCGCTCGCCCTTGGACAGGATCAGGCGCAGCGACAGGTAATCCTCAGGCGCGCCCAGGCCGTAGATCGCCGACACGGTGGCCACCACGATCGCATCGGGCCGCGACAGCAGCGTCTTGGTCGCCGCCAGCCGCATCTGCTCGATGTGCTCGTTGATCGAACTGTCCTTCTCGATGAAGGTGTCCGACGACGGCACATAGGCCTCCGGCTGGTAGTAGTCGTAGTAGCTGACGAAATACTCCACCGCGTTGTGCGGGAAGAACGCCTTGAATTCACCGTACAGCTGTGCGGCCAGCGTCTTGTTCGGCGCCATGATCAGCGTCGGCTTCTGGATCTGCTGGATGACATTGGCGATGGTGTACGTCTTGCCCGAGCCGGTCACACCCAGCAGCGTCTGCTTGGCGATGCCGGACTCGAAATTGCTGGTCAGCTTCGCGATGGCGTTCGGCTGGTCGCCCGCCGGTGAATACGGCGAGACGAGTTCAAAACTGTCGCTCATGATGTTGCCAGATCCCGGGAACGGCCAGTATACGGGGCATCCGGTGACGGCCGGCTGAGGGGAAGCCGGACACCCCGACGCGCCAACCTCCAATGGAGACCGGCCGGCGGGGCCGGCAGGCTGGGGGCATGCTCCAGACCCTCTGCAAACACCCCGCGCGCAAGGCCCGGGGGCTCCACCTGGCTGAAATGCTGGTGGTCCTGATGATCCTGTGCGTACTGCTGGCTGTGGCCTGGCGCCCCTGGCAGCGCGCGATGCGCCAGCTGCAGGCCGAATCCCTGCGTGCCCAGCTGGTCGGCAGTCTGTCGCTGGCACGCAGCACCGCCATCACCGAGGGACGCCCGGTCACCGTGTGCGGCTCCGGCGACGGCAGCCGCTGCGACAACCGCTGGAGCCAGGGCTGGCGCGTTCAGGTTGAGCCGCGGGTGGCCAGCGGGGGAATGACCACCCTGCTGCACACCCTGGAGAACCGCCATCGCCATGTGGAACTGCGGGCGAGCGACCATCGCGCCCACATCCGATTCCGCGCTGACGGGCGCAACGCCGGCACCAACCAGTCCATCGTGCTGTGCGTGCAGGGCCTGGAACACAGCCGCGTGATCATCAACATCCCCGGACGGATCCGGAGCCTGCGCCCACGCGTGCCTACGCCCTGCTGATCCCGCGCGGCATGCCCCAACGAAAAAAGCCGCGATTGCTCGCGGCTTTCTCGAAACTGGCGCCCGAAGTTGGACTCGAACCAACGACCCCCTGATTAACAGTCAAGTGCTCTAACCGGCTGAGCTA
>NZ_JASGBV010000114.1:0-1529 GCF_030053245.1 Stenotrophomonas sp. RS-48 | reverse complement strand
AAGGTCAGAAGATGTGGCAGGTGAAGGAAGTGCGTGCAACGAGCGTCCGGCAGGCGAAGCGGTACGCCGCAGCGCCGGCCGCCGGCCAGGCCTGAGGCAGGAGAAAACCAAGATGGATTTCATTCTTCTGGACTACACCACGCTGCGCGTGATCTGGTGGCTGCTGCTCGGCATCCTGCTGATCGGCTTCGCGGTGATGGATGGTTTCGACCTGGGAGTGGGCACGCTGCTGCCTTTCGTGGCCCGCACCGACGCCGAGCGCCGGCTGGTGATCAACACCATCGGCCCGGTATGGGAAGGCAACCAGGTGTGGCTGATCCTGGGTGGCGGTGCGATCTTCGCCGCCTGGCCGCCGCTGTACGCGGTCAGCTTCTCAGGCTTCTACCTGGCGATGTTCGTCATCCTGTTTGCCCTGATCCTGCGCCCGGTCGGCTTCAAGTTCCGCAGCAAGATGCCGGGCGAGCGCTGGCGCAACACCTGGGACTGGGCGCTGTTCATCGGCGGCTTCATCCCTGCGCTGATCATGGGCGTGGCGGTGGGCAACGTCCTGCTGGGCGTGCCGTTCCACTTCGATGACAGCATGCGCATCTTCTACACCGGCTCGTTCTTCGGGCTGCTGATGCCGTTCGCGCTGCTGGCCGGCCTGCTCAGCGTTTCCATGCTGGTGGCCCACGGTGCCGCGATGCTGGTGATCAAGACCGATGGCCCGGTGGCTGAACGCTCGGCACGCTTTGGCAGCATTGCCGCGCTGATCGCCTTCGCACTGTTCGCGGTGGGGGGAGCCTGGGTGGCCTTCGGCCTGCCGGGCTACCAGATCACCTCGCAGGTGATCACCGACGGCGCCACCAACCCGCTGCTGAAGAGCGCCGAGCTGGGCGCGGCCGGCGGCTGGATGCGCAACTACAGCACCATGCCGGCTACCCTGCTGGCGCCGCTGGTCGGCCTGCTTGGCCTGCTCGCCAGCGCGGTGCTGCTGCGTGCCCGTCGCGGCGGCCTGGCCTTCATCGCCTCCGGCGCAGCCATCGCCGGCATCATCCTGACCGTCGGCTTCGCGATCTTCCCGTTCCTGCTGCCGTCATCCAGCCAGCCCACCTCCAGCCTGACCGTGTGGGATGCCTCGTCCAGCCATCTGACCCTGTGGATCATGCTGCTGGCCACGGTGGTGTTCCTGCCGATCATCCTCGCTTACACCACCTGGGTGTACCGCGTGCTCAAGGGCAAGACCACCAGCGATGAAATGGGCAGCAACCCCAACGCCTACTGATCCCCTGCCTCCCAAGGAGAACCGAACATGTGGTATTTCGCCTGGATCCTCGGCGCCGGCCTCGCCTCGACGGTCGCCATCCTCAACGGCATGTGGTTCGAAGCCCGCGAACAGAACCGCATCGACACAGAGAATCGTCGCTGAAATGTAAAAAAACCTTGCCGCCCAGGCCTTCACACGGTATCTTAGGCGGCTCCTTCGGGGTGTAGCTCAGTCTGGTAGAGCGCTACGTTCGGGACGTAGAGGTCGCAGGTTCGAATCCTGT
>NZ_JASGBV010000113.1:0-7052 GCF_030053245.1 Stenotrophomonas sp. RS-48 | reverse complement strand
CTGCCACAGCGCGGAACACCTGCTGCATCTGCAACGGCTTGCGCAGCACATGCACCTCGATGCCATCAGGGAATGCATCGGCCGGAACGTTCACTGACGCGTCTTCCAGCACCAGCGCCGGCCCCCGGTAACCCAGTCCGGCCATTTCGCCCAGCAGCTGGCTGGCCGGCAGCAGTTTGGAGCCGGCATCGGCGATCACCAGCGCCGGCATCGCCTCCTGCTGCATCCAGCGCAACGCCGCCGGGCCATCGGAAGCCAGCTGCAGCTGATATCCCTGGCTGGACAGCGCGTTGCCCAGCAGCGACAGGCGCGTGGCTTCGCCATCGACCACCAGGATCGACTGGCCACTGCCCAGTGCCACCAGCTGCTCGATCGGCTCGCCGCTCTCGATGGCGTCACGCATCGGCAGGCGCAGCTCGAAACAGGTGCCCTGCCCCGGCTGGCTGGTGACCGTGATGCTGCCGCCAGCACCTTCGACGATGCGCTTGCAGGAAATCAGGCCCAGGCCGGTACCGTCCGCCTTGGTGGTGAAGAAGGGATTGAACAGATGCGAGAGCGTATCGGCATCCATGCCGATGCCTTCATCGGCCACGGCGATGCGCATCCAGTCCACACCGTCGCGCTCGCCGGCATGGCTTGCGGTCAGGCTCAGGCGGCCGCCGCTGGGCATCGCCTGGATTGCATTGAGTGCCAGGTTCAACAGCACCTGCTGCAGCTCGGTGTAGTTCGCATCGACCGCAAGGCCCTCGTCTTCCACCTGCAGGTGCAGGCGCACCGCATCGGGCACGTTGCTGCGCAGCAGCAGCGCCACCGCGTCGAACAGGCCGTCGATCTGCACGCGTTCGCTGGGCTTGCGCGAGCCACGGACGAACGACAACATCGATTCCGCCATTTCATGACCGCGGCGGCCGCACTCGGCGATCACATCCGCAAGGTGGTGCAGCTGCGGATCATCGGTGCGCGCCTTCAGCAGGTCCGGCATGATCAGCAGCGGCTGCAGGATGTTGCGCAGGTCGTGGCTGAGGCCAGCGGCGAGCAGCGAAAGGCTTTCCAGCCGTTGCGCGCGCATCAGCTCGGTCTCCACGCGCGAACGCTCCACCGCGCTGCGCGCCTCGCGGATCGCACGGGCCACCGCCGACGGCAAGCGCGCCGGCTGGTGCTTGATGATGTAGTCGTTGGCGCCCTTCTGCAGCGCCGCCACTGCATTCTCCTCACCCATCGTGCCCGAGACGAAGATGAAGGGAACATCCGGCGCCGTCTCGCGCACGATGCGCAAGGCATCGTCGCCGGAGAAACCAGGCATGCTCAGGTCGGACAGCACGATATCCGGCTGGAAGGAGGCCAGCGCCTGGCGCAGTTCCGCCTCGCTCTCAACGCGCTCGAAGCGGGCTTCCAGGCCCGCATCCAGCATCTGTTCGGACATCAGCTCGGCGTCTTCAGGCGAATCCTCCACCAGCAGGATGCGCAGTGCCCCGAGGGAGGGACCGGTCAGGGGCATGGGCTTACTCGAGTTCCGGTGCCTGGTTGATCAGTGCCCAGAACTTGCCCAGGGTCTGCACGGCACCGAAGAACTGGTCCACGTCCACCGGCTTGACCACGTAGGCGTTCACGCCCATGTCCCAGCTGCGGGCCAGATCGCTCTCTTCGCGCGAGGACGACAGGATCACCACGGGAAGGCGCTTGAGCTCCTCGTGCTCACGGATCTGCCGCAGCACTTCCAGGCCATCCATGCGCGGCATCTTGATGTCCAGCAGCAGCACCGCCGGCAGGCCCTCCTCGCGGCTGGCGAAGGTACCGCGCCGCAGCAGGTAGTCCATGACCTCCACGCCGTCCTCGACGTGCACGATGGGATTGGCCAGGCGGGCTTCCTGCAGGGCGTCGATCGCCATCTCGGCATCGGCCGGGCTGTCTTCGGCAAGAAGGATGGTGCGCAGAGTCGTCATGCGGAGGGACCTTGTTTGTCCGCGTCGAGCGCGGGAGGCAGGTAGAAGTGGAAGGTTGCGCCGGCGTCCGGCTCGGCTTCGGCCCAGACCCGGCCTCCATGACGGGTCAGCACGCGGCGTACGCTGGCCAGGCCGATGCCGGTACCGGGGTAATCACTGGCCTTGTGCAGGCGCTGGAACACGCCGAACAGCTTTCCGGCATAGGCCATGTCAAAGCCTGCACCATTGTCGCTGACCGTGAACTGATGGCCGCCATCGGGCTGCGGCTGGTAATCCACGCGGATCTTCGCCGGTTCGCGGTTGCTGGAATACTTGACCGCGTTGCCGAGCAGGTTCAGCCACACCTGGCGCATCATGTTCTCATCGGCCACCACGATCGGCAGCGGTGCGATGTTCCATTCGACGTGATGGACCTGGCCACTGCTTTCAGCCTCGGCCTGCAGGTTGGAATCGAGCATCGCACGGGTATCGGACACCAGCGACTGCATGTCCACTGCCTGCTGGCGCATCGCTGCGCGCCCCAGCCGCGAATAGACCAGCAGATCGTCGATCAGCGTCGCCATGCGCCGCGCCGAGCTGGAGATCACCCCAAGGTAATGCAGGCTCTTCTCGTCGGCGCTCTCGCCCAGGTGGCGCGACAGCTTGTCGGAGAAGCCGGCAACGTGGCGCAGCGGCGCGCGCAGGTCATGCGACACCGAATAGCTGAATGCTTCCAGCTCGCGATTGACCTCCGAGACCTGCGCCACCTTGCCTTCCAGCTGGCGGTTCAGTTCCTCCACACGCGACTGCACGGCGCGCTGCACGGTGACATCGCTGACGGTCAGCAACACCACTTCATCGTCGGTATCCGGCAGCGGCATGCGCCGCGCGTTGAGCAGCATGTAGCGCACCACGCCCTCGGAGGTGCGCTGTTCGTGCTCGAAGTCCCACAGCTCGCGCCCGCGCAGCAGCACATCGACCAGGCGCTGGCGCACGACGGCGTCCCGCCAGGCGCCGTCGCCGACGTCATCCAGCAGCAGGCCATCGGCACGTTCGTCCTGCAGGCCGTACAACTCGGCAAAGGCCGGATTGTGCAGCTGCACGCGCAGCTCGCGGTCGAGCAGCACGATCGGCTCACGCACGGTCTGCAGTACTGAGGCAGCGCGCGCGGCCGAGCGCAGCGACTGCCGTTCGGCCTGCAGGCGCCGACCGATCTGCCGCTGCAGCAGCCAGAGCACCAGGCCAAGCAGCGCCAGCTGTACCACCAGCGAGCTCCACGACACGAATTCGGTCTGCCTGCGCTGCCGCGCAGCCTGTTCGGCCCGCTCGGCCAGCAGCGCCTGCTCGCTGTTCTGCAGCTCTTCAACCACGCTGCGGATCGGGTAACGGGTACTCAGGTCCTGTACCAGCGCGCGCTGATCGCTGTTCGGTTCGGCCTTGGCCAGCGCGCGCGCCACCGCCAGCCGCCCTTCCAGCATGGACTCGATGCGACCGATGCGGATCAGCTGCTCAGGATTATCGCGTGTCATCCGGCCCAGCTCTGCGAGTCGGCCGGGAATCTCGTTGGCCTTGGCCATGCGCTCGCGCAGACCGGGCGCGTCCACGCCCTTGGACAGCGTCAACGCCGCCGACTCGACATCGCGCACATCGGCCTGCAACTGTTGGAGCGCCACGCCAACCGCCTGCGTATGCGTCACCCAGGCCATGGCTTCTTCGTTCTCACGCTGAAGCTTGCGCTGGGTCAACCACGGCACGACGATGATCGCGGCGGCGGCCAGCGCCAAGGCCGGCAATCGCCAGCGATCCCAGATGTCGTCACTGAACACCAGCGCCATAGTTCCTCATCAGCACGGCCGCAGAGGGATGGGCCCGGACAGGCCCAGCTGCGGCGGAACCGGCAATATAGCGCAGGCGGTCACACCTCTGGAACGTCTGGCCCCGGCAGCTGAACGGTCCAGAAAACATCATGGGTGGAGCCGGGACTGGCCCGGCTCCACCGTCATGCAGCTGTATTGCAGCGCCCGACGGGGCGGCGCCCGGGATCAGCGCTTGGCGGCCGCATTGACCTTCAACGCGCTGGCATCAACGCGGGTGACGCCCTTGATGCCCTTGGCCGTGGTGACGGCCTTGTCATGCTCGGCCTGGGTCGCCACCGTGCCACTGAGGCTGACGACGCCATTCACGGTTTCCACCTTGACCTCGGTGCCCGGCACATTGCTGCTGGCCAGCAGGTCGGCCTTCACCTTGGTGGTGATCCAGGTGTCGGTCACCGGCTCGTTGGAGTCGTGGCGATCAGCGTGGGTCATCGCCGAATGGTCGGTGGCAGGCGGACTCTTGGCTGACGGATCCTTGGCGAATGCAGCCGAGGAGGACAGCGCCAGGCCCAGGGTGAGGGCCGAAGCAATCAGCGTACGGGTCGGGTTGTTCATCGTGTGTTACCTCCTGCGGAATGTGGGGCCAGTGTGGCCGCAGCGCCGTGCAGCAGGCGTGGCGCTACGGTCACGCCGCCGTGAATCGCGCCGGTTTTCAACGCAACCGTTCAGCTTTGGATCCTGGCCCCCGTCGTTTACCCTGCATGCCTGATCTGCGCGGAGCACTGCCATGCGCCCTGACCTGCAACTGGCCCTGATCGGGTACGGCCTTGCCGGCCGCGTTTTCCACGCGCCGCTGATCCAGCACACCCCGGGACTGACCCTGCACAGCGTGGTCAGTTCGCAGCGCGACCTGCTGCTGCGCACGTTCAGCGATGTACACGTGCGCGCGGCACCCCAGGACGTATTCGACGATCCGGCGGTGGACGCGGTGGTGATTGCCACGCCGAATGACCAGCACGCACCATTGGCGATGGCAGCGCTGGCCGCAGGCAAGCATGTGCTGGTGGACAAACCCTTCGCACTGGACGTGGCCGAAGCCGAAGCCGTGCTGGCGGCGGCGCGCGATGCAGACCGCATCGTCACGGTGTTCCAGAATCGCCGTTTCGACGCCGATTTCCTGACGTTGCAGGCCTTGCTGGCCGAAGGTGCGCTCGGCGAAGTCGCCGAATGCCATGCGCATTTCGATCGCTACCGCCCGCACGTGCGCGAGCGCTGGCGGGAGCAGGAGGGGCCTGGCAGTGGCCTGTGGTATGACCTTGCACCGCATCTGCTGGATCAGATGCTGGTGCTGTTCGGCTGGCCGCAGGCGATCGACGCGGACCTGGCGGTGCAGCGCGAAGGCGGCAGCGGCATCGATTACTTCCATGCGGTGCTGCATTACCCGAGGCACCGCGCGATCCTCCATGCCGGTTCGCTGGTGGCGGCACCGACGCCCCGGTTCGCCGTGCACGGCAGCCGCGCCAGCTGGATCAAGCAGGGCCTGGACGTACAGGAAGCACAGCTGCGCCGCGGCGTTGCGCCGGGCGCGCCGGGCTGGGGCATCGACCCGCGTCACGGCGAGCGGGTGTACTGCGATGCCGAGGACAACGTGCAACGCAGCACGGTCGACAACCTGCCGGGCGACTATCGCCGCCTGTATGCCCAGTTCGCTGCGGCGATGCAGGGTGACGGTGAACCCACGGTCAGCCCATTGCAGGCGCTGCAGGTAATGCGCTTGCTGCAGGCTGGCAGGGACAGCGCTTACGAGGCCCGGCGCATCGCACTGAACTGATCGCGGTCCGCGGCCCGGAACCCCACGGCAGCGCCGAAGGGCTCCGTTCCTGGCGCTTACGACTTCTTGATCGCATGCCCACCGAACTCGTTGCGCATCGCCGCCAGCAGGCGGTCAGTGAACGAATTCGACTCGCGCGACCGCAGGCGTTCCAGCAGCGAGAGCGTGATCACCGGCGCCGGCACATCCAGCGCGATCGCTTCGGCCACGGTCCAGCGGCCTTCACCGGAATCCTCCACGTAGGGGGCGATGCCATCCAGCGACGGATTGCGCTTGAGCGCCTCGGCACTCAGGTCCAGCAACCACGAACGCACCACGCTGCCATGGCGCCAGACCTCGGCAACCTGCGCCAGGTCCAGCTCCATGTCCTGCTTGCGTTCCATCAGTGCGAAGCCTTCGGCGTAGGCCTGCATCATTCCGTACTCGATGCCGTTGTGGACCATCTTGGTGAAATGGCCCGCACCGGGAGGACCGACGCGTGCCCAACCCCGATCCTCCGCCGGCGCCAGTGTGCGCAGCAGCGGCGCAACCTGCTCCACCACCTTCGCCTCACCGCCGACCATCAGGCTGTAGCCCTCCTGCAGGCCCCAGATGCCGCCGCTGGTGCCGCAGTCGACGTAGCCCAGGTCGTCCTCGGCCAGCGCCTTGGCGCGGCGGATCGAGTCCTGGTAATTGGAGTTTCCGCCGTCAATGACGATGTCACCCTCGGCCAGGTGCGGGGTCAGCTGGCCGAGCGTCTGGTCGACCGTTTCGCCCGCCGGCACCATCAACCACAGCACGCGCGGCACCGGCAGCGCGGCGACCGCGGCGGCCAGCGAATCGACTACTTCGATGCCGGCCTCCGCGGCGCGCTGGCGGGCGCCTTCGCCCGGGTCGTAGCCGACCACGCGGTGGCCGCCGCGATGCAGGCGCTGGGCCATGTTGGCGCCCATGCGGCCAAGGCCGATCATTGCAATATCCATTGTTTCACCTTCAGTTGGGGTCTAGGGTCAGGCTGCCTGGCCTGCCGGTTGACGCACAGTGGCGCAGCTGCGCCTCGCGCCAACGCCGGTAGAGCGTGGTATGCAGATTGTGCACCGCCAGGTCGATCGAAAACGGCGTTCGTGGATTGCGGTCGAGCAGCCGGGCGATGTGGTAGCCGATAGGACGTATACCGCGCGGATGCACGTAGATCACGAACTGCTGGTAGAACGGATCGTCCAGCACCTGGTCCATGCGTGCCAGGCGGGCGTGGTAGCGCGCTGGAAGGCGCGCCCGCAGTCCGGGGTCGCGTTCGAACAGGAGCCGCTCGAAATAGCGCCGCCCCACCCGCGGCAGCCCCTGCGCCAGTTGCCACAGCTCGGCGTTGCGCTGGTCGTACCAGGCCAGGCCTCCGTGGCGGGCAAGCGCCTGTGCTGCATCCGGCCCGACGTCGACAACGACGAAGTTCTCGGCCTGGTTGCTCAGATCGTCCAGCGTGCTCTTGTCGTACACGTGTTCGATGAA
>NZ_JASGBV010000112.1:0-4696 GCF_030053245.1 Stenotrophomonas sp. RS-48 | reverse complement strand
CACTCCCGCAACCGGACCCACCCCGCCTTCGACAGTTTCCTGCGAACTGGCGGAACGGATCTGACCCCCGTTTGGATTTCGATATCCGGAAGATTTCATCCACGCGTGGCGTGGATCTACTGACCGTCACCGGAAAACTGTCAAAGGTGGGGCGGTGTGGGCGGGCAGGACCGTTGGCGCCATGGATGGCGCCATCGAGCCCCCAGGGATGGGTTTACGGCGTGTCCTGCCCGCCCACACCGCCCCGCCAAATCCGCAGACAACCCAGAGCCGGCTGTTGCCATTGACGTTGCCCTGGCTTGAAGCAGGTGTAGGGCGCAGCCCTGCCTGACCCCCGCTACGGTAGGGTGGAGCGATGCGGCGCTGCAGCTTGGCGCCGCCCCATATTTGATTACACTTGAAACTTGTTTGCCCATGACTCCGGACACCCACCCATGAAGCTTGGTTCTTTGAAGGAAGGCGGCCGCGACGGCACCCTGATCGTCGTCTCGCGTGATCTGCGCCACGGCGTCCGCGCCACCGGCATCGCGGCCACCCTGCAGCAGGCCCTGGAGGACTGGAGCCGTGTCGCACCGCGCCTGAACGCGCTCTACGAATCACTGAACGCCGGTGACGCCGATGGCGTGTTCGACCTGGACCCGCAGACGCTGGCGGCGCCCCTGCCGCGCGCCTATGAATTCGTCGATGGCAGCGCCTACCTGCCGCACGTCGAGCGCGTCCGCCGCGCCCGCGGGGCCGAGGTTCCGGAAAGCTTCTACACCGACCCGCTGATGTACCAGGCCACCAGTGCCGGTTTCTACGGCCCGCGCGACGCGGTGAAGGTGGTCAGCGAGGAGTACGGCATCGATCTGGAGGCCGAACTGGTGGTCATCACCGACGACGTGCCGATGGCGGTCACCCCGCAGCAGGCCGCCGGCCACATCCAGCTGGTGGGTCTGGTCAACGACGTTTCGCTGCGCAACCTGATTCCGGGCGAGCTGGCCAAGGGCTTCGGCTTCCTGCAGTCCAAGCCGCGCTCGGCACTGTCGCCGGTGTTCGTCACCCCTGACGAACTGGGTGACGCCTGGCAGGACAGCAAGGTGCACCTGCCGCTGGTCACCCACATCAATGGTGCGTGGTTCGGTGCGCCAGAGGCAGGCGTGGACATGCAGTTCAACTTCGCCCAGCTGGTCGCGCATGCGGCCAGGACCCGTCCGCTGGGCGCCGGTACCATCGTGGGATCGGGCACCATCGCCAACGAGGACACCAGCAAGGGCGCGTCGTGCTTTGCCGAGCAGCGCACCGTGGAAACCCTGCGCGACGGCAAGCCGAGCACACCGTTCATGTCGTTCGGCGACGTGGTGCGGATTGAAATGTTCGACGCCGCCGGCAACAGCATCTTCGGTGCGATCGAGCAGCGCATCGAGCAGGCGGCCAGGCCCTGAGGAGGGACGCGGCGATGGAGATCCCGGTCGACGACGGCATCGTGCTGTACACCTACTGGCGATCCAGCGCCGCCTACCGCGTGCGCATCGGCCTGGAGCTGAAGGGCCTGCGCTGGGAGGCGCGCCAGGTTCATCTGCTGCGCGACGGTGGTGAACAGCACGGCGAAGCCTATCGCGTACTCAATCCGCAGGAGCGGGTGCCGACCCTGCTGCACGACGGGCAGGTGCTGACCCAGTCGCTGGCGATCCTGGAGTATCTGGACGAACGTTTTCCGCAGATGCCGCTGCTGCCGGCCGATGCGGCCGGCCGCGCCCGCGTGCGTGCACTGGCGCAGCTGGTCGCCTGCGACATCCATCCGCTGAACAACCTGCGGGTGATGCAGCATCTGGAACGCGGCCTGCACCTGTCCGCCGATGTCCGCACCCAGTGGACGCTGCAGTGGATCGCCGAAGGCTTTGCGGCCCTGGAAACCCTGCTGGCCGGCAGCAGCGACACCGGCACCTTCTGCTATGGCGACCGGCCCGGCCTGGCCGACATCTGCCTGCTGCCGCAGGTGTACAACGCACATCGCTTTGGTCTGGATCTGTCGCCGTATCCGACCCTGCGCCGCATCGAAGCCGCCTGCCAGGCGCTGGACGCATTCGAGCGTGCGCGCCCCGAAAACCAGATCGACGCGGCCTGATTGCCGCTGCGATCGCCGGGCATGGTCCGGCGCTACCCCTCGCTGGTTGGTGGCAGCGCGGGGCGACGCCCGGTGGATTCCGCATCCCCGATGAGCAACTGCCGCAGGTCATCGCGGAACAGCCGGTAGGCGTCTTCTCGACGGACCTCGTCGGCCTGCCGCAACACCCATGCGGGATGCACCGTGGCAGAGCCACGGGTGCCATCCGGCAGGGTGTGCCAACGGGCGCGATCACGCGTCAGGCTGAAATGGCTGCCGAACACCGCCGACGCCGCCGTTGCGCCCAGGCACACGATGATCTCCGGCCGCACCCGCTCGATCTCGCCCAGCAGCCACGGACGGCAGGCCTGCACATGGCGGCCCTGCGGACGTTTGTGCAGGCGCACCTTGCCGCGCCTCTCGTGGTGGAAATGCTTCACTGCGTTGGTCAGGTACAGCGTGGAGCGGGCGATACCCAGCTCGGAGAGGGCACGGTCCAGCAGCGCGCCGGCAGGTCCCGCGAAGGGGCGTCCGCACAGGTCCTCGGTGTCGCCCGGCTGTTCGCCGACCAGCATCACCCGTGCATCGCCAGGCCCTTCACCGAACACCACCTGGGTGGTGGACTCCCACAGGGGGCACTGCCGGCAGCCCGCTGCCTGGCGCTGCAGGGTGGACAGATCACTGGAGGGTGAGGGGACCGGGGATGTCGCCTGCCGCGATGGAATCCGCCGCTGGGGTGGCTGCGCCGGACGATCGTGCATGGCCTGCACGCGGTCTCCAGCATCGCGGATCAGCCCGGGCAGCAGCTGCGCCTCGGGCAGGTGCCGCCAGTACCGGGCAGGCATCTCCTGCTGCATCATCCGCGTGTTGAGGCGTGCGGGATTGAAGATGCTTGCGTAGTAGGTCTGCCAGAGCGTCTCGCGTGCGTCCTCCGCCGGCGCCTGCTCGCGGTGCCCGCCAGCGCCGAAGGACAGCGCCTGGCCATCCCAGTGCACGCTCCGGTAGGGGGTGAGGATGGCCCAGCGCATGCCAGCGAAGCGGCGTGCGAAGAACGCCGCGACCCGGTCGACGATCCGATGCTGCGGCTCGAACCATGCGATGAAGGCATCCTGCTCGCCGGGGATCTCGCGGAAGCGCACGAACGCCTTCATCTTGTGCGTGTCGCGGCGGACCGCCTGCGCCATCGTCATCGCGCGCAGCACATCGGCGTCGGTTGGATTGGAGAGCAGCGCGCGCTCGCCGTGCACGATCCGCCACAGCAGCCGGTACAGCAGTGGCATCGGCTGCGCATCGGCATGGCACAGGCAGGTGGAGGCCAGCTCAAGGAACGCACTCGGCACATGTGACACGGAGGGCGTTTCCAGAAGCGGGGCCTGGGTCGCTGCAGGAGCATCCAGCAACGACCCGGCGCTGCTTTCCAACCAGTCCAGCTGCTCGGGCGACAGCCCGCGCAGCAGCGCTTCGCGGGCTGCACCCCGCCAGGCATCGAGCGACCATGGGGGATCGACCCGCAGCGACCAGCGCTGGGCGTCAGGCCGCCGGCGGTGCATCGAACAGCGATCCCTGGCGGGGCGGCGGCGCCAAACGCGCACGCAATGCCACAGGATCCTCCAGCGCCTTGCGTGGCTGGTGGTCAGCCAGCAGCACGAACGGCAGCAGCTTGCCCATCGGTGCCTTCAGCCTCGCAATGTCCGCCACCCGCAGCCGGCCATGGCGGCGCGCCATCAACACGCGTTTCACATTGCGTACGCCGAGCCCGGGAACCCGCAGCAGCAGTTCCTTCGGCGCACGATTGAGGTCGACCGGGAAGCGCTCGGGATGGCGGATCGCCCAGGCCATCTTCGGATCGATGTCCAGATCCAGCATGCCCCCCTGCGCGGTGTCGGTGATCTCTTCCACGCCGTAGCCATAGAAGCGCAGCAGCCAGTCCGCCTGGTACAGCCGATGCTCGCGCTGCAGTGGCGGCGGCTGTACCGGGAGCTGCAGACTGGCGTCGGGAATGGGGCTGAAGGCCGAGTAGTAGACGCGGCGCATCCGGTAACTTCCGTACAGATTGTCGGCACTGCAGAGGATCTGCCTGTCGCTGGCGCCATCGGCACCAACGATCATCTGCGTGCTCTGCCCCGCAGGTGCGAAGCGCGGGGCTTTCGCTCGCGTCCGGCGCGGCGCGCCCGCGGTGATCGCGCGCGATGCCTTGCCGGCCTCCTTGGCTTCCTCGATGCGCCAGCGCAGCTCGCCCATGGCGCCGCGGATCGAGCCGACGGTCTTCTCCGGAGCCAGTTTCATCAATCCGGCCTCGGTGGGCAGTTCGACATTGATCGAGAGACGGTCGGCGTGCCGGCCGGCCGCTGCCAGCAGTTCCGGCGATGCTTCGGGAATGGTCTTGAGGTGGATGTAGCCGGCGAAGCGATGTTCCTCGCGCAGCCGGCGGGCGACTTCCACCAAGCGCTCCATCGTGTAATCCGCATTGCGGATGATTCCGCTGGAAAGGAACAGGCCCTCGATGTAGTTGCGCTTGTAGAAGTCCAGGGTCAGCGCGACCACCTCATCCACACTGAAACGCGCGCGTGGCACGTTGTTGGAGACGCGCGCGTTTCAGTGTGGATGAGG
>NZ_JASGBV010000011.1:0-59859 GCF_030053245.1 Stenotrophomonas sp. RS-48 | reverse complement strand
GACGGAGTATTTGATGCGCAGTTTGCAATGGAGTCAATGGCGAATGTTGCGCTTTCAGTGTTCCTGCCGTCGTCGATGGTTGATGAGTCCGCCTATATCAATTTCGCTGCGATGAAACACATTCCCATTCCTGGGAATGGTGGATTCCCGGGAGTGACATTCTATGTGTGGGGCGGCGTCGCCGGAGTGATTCTGGCGGGTTTGTTGCTTGGTTTGATAATGAGGCGAAGCACCCACTACCCATTGCTTGCGGTGTACGTGACGTTCTTGTTCCTCACGTTCCCTCGTTGGATGGCGTACAACGTGAACATCATGTTCAAGGCTGGGACGCTGCTGCTGATCGCCTTTGTTGTGATCCGACTGGTCTCTCTCGCGAGCAAGGGATCAGGTCATCCCTCTCGTACTTGTTAGCTGAACATTGTCAGGAGTCCCCTGTGCACCGACTGTACAAACTGGCGTGGGTCGCGCGCGCTCTTGTGTTCAAGCTTGCCTTCAAGAAATTTGGGATGCCGGGCTACCTGGGTAGACCCATTTTCATACTGGGCGCGCGCCGGATGTCGTTCGGAGTCAAGGTTCGAATCTTCCCCGGCATGCGTGCCGAATGCTTCGAAGGGGGGGCGCTGACTGTCGGTGATGATGTGTCGATAGGGCAGGGTTTTCATGTGATCTGCGGTTCCGTAGTCTCGATAGGCTCGGGATGCTTGATCTCTTCTGGAGTGTTTGTAACTGATACGGACCATCAGTACTCCGACATAGCACTTCCAGTCTCACATCAGCCCACCGCCACTCGGCCAACCCGGATTGGCGAGAATTGTTTTATTGGCGTAGGTGCGCGCATTCAGGCGGGTACGATTCTTGGCAAGGGGTGCATCGTCGGAGCCAATGCAGTCGTTCGGGGCGAGTTCCCGGATCATTGCGTTATCGCCGGCGTGCCCGCACGTGTTATCAAGCACTATGACGCCACGTCAGCAGCCTGGCTGCGTGGATAAGTTGAGAATTCAGCAGTAGGAGAAGCTATGAAGGTTAATTCTGTGACGGTTTCAACGGACGTGGTCGTCGGCAACGACCTCCCCTTCGTTCTGTTCGGTGGTCTGAATGTCCTTGAAGACCTCGACTCGACGCTGTTCGCAGCGGAGAAGTATGTCGAGGTCACCCGCAAGCTCGACATTCCCTACGTCTTCAAGGCCTCGTTCGACAAGGCGAACCGCTCGTCGATCAACTCCTTCCGTGGGGTAGGCCTGGACGAGGGGCTACACATCTTCCAGGAAGTGAAAAACCGCTTCGGCGTGCCGGTGATCACCGACGTCCATGAGGTAGACCAGGCGGCGCCCGTGGCCGAAGTGGTCGACGTGCTGCAGATTCCTGCGTTCCTGGCGCGCCAGACCGATCTGGTCACCGCCATTGCGCGTACCGGCCGCGCCATCAACATCAAGAAGCCGCAGTTTCTCAGCCCGACGCAGATGAAGAACATCGCCAGCAAGATCCGCGAGGCCGGCAATGAGCGGATCATCCTGTGTGAGCGCGGCGCCCAGTTCGGTTACGACAACCTTGTCGTGGACATGCTCGGCTTCCGCGAGATGATCGAGGCCACGGGTGGTCTGCCCGCCATCTTCGACGTGACACACAGCCTGCAGCGTCGCGATGCGGGTAGCGAAGCCTCCGGTGGTCGCCGCCGTCAGGTGGTGGAGCTGGCGCGCTCGGGTATGGCGGTTGGCCTGGCAGGTCTGTTCCTGGAGGCGCATCCGGATCCGGACAATGCGCGTTGCGATGGTCCGAGCGCGTTGCCGCTGAGCGCTCTCGAACCGTTCCTGGCGCAGATCAAGGCGGTCGATGATCTGGTGAAGTCGTTCCCCAAGCTTGATATTGCCTGACATGTCATCGGCGAGGTACCAGGGACCGATCAAGCTGGTCCTGTTCGATGTGGATGGTGTATTGACCGATGGCGGCCTGCACATCGATGGCAAGGGCGAGCAGTTCAAGACCTTCAATGTCCGCGATGGTCTGGCGGTCGCATTGCTGCGCGTGCATGGCATCCGTTGTGGCGTGCTGTCAGGCAAGGCCAGCCCGTCCCTGGATTTCCGGATCCGGCAGCTGGGCATGGATGTGGCTGTGACGGGCCGGCTGGAGAAGCTCGACGCGCTGGCTGCCATCTGTGGTGACGTGGGTGTCTGCGAAACCGAGATCGCCTATGTCGGGGATGATGTCGTAGACCTGCCGTTGGCCGGCAGGGTGGGGCGCTTCTATGCGCCTTCCGACGCGCATCCTCTGGTGTTAGCCGCCGCCGACGTGGTCACGGATGCTCGAGGTGGCCGCGGCGTGGGGCGGGAAGTGGCCGAGCGTGTCCTTGCCGAGGGCGGCGTGGATCTTCAGGCAGCCTACGCGCCGCTCATAGCAGGATGGAGCGCCGCTGGAGCGGTGCAGTAGCCGGCGCAAGGTTGCGCGGGTAAGCGCGGCGTAGCGAGGTTCGCCGCGAATTATCATCAGAAGGAAACAAGGTATGTCTTCCGTGGTATCAGTCGCCGATCACATCGCATCGGCCAAGCGTGTCCTGCAGATCGAGGCGTCGGCTGTCGCCGCGCTCGCCAGCAGGCTGGATGGGCAGTTCACCCAGGCAGTCGAGCAGGTGCTGGGTTCTCAGGGCCGGGTCATCATCTGCGGCATGGGCAAGTCGGGAATCATCGGGCGCAAGATCGCCGCCACGCTGGCCAGTACGGGAACGCCCAGCTTCTTCATGCATCCAGGTGAGGCTTTCCACGGCGACCTGGGTATGGTGACAGCCACCGATGTGTTCGTTGCGATTTCCTACTCCGGTGAAACCGAGGAAGTGGTGAAGCTGCTGCCGTTCCTCAAGGACAACGGCAATTTCCTGGTGGCAATCACCGGTCGGGCGACATCGACGCTGGCGCAGGCTGCCGATTGCCACCTGGACGCGGGTGTAGCGCAGGAAGCGTGTCCCCTTGCGTTGGCGCCCACCGCATCGACTACGGCGACGCTGGCGATGGGGGACGCGCTGGCGGTTGCGCTGATGGAGGCCCGAGGCTTCCAGCCGGAGAACTTCGCGCGCTTCCATCCGGGAGGTTCGCTGGGTAGGCGCCTGCTGTCGCGTGTCGAGCATGAGATGGTCGCCGGCGACCTGCCGGTAGTGGACGCAGCCGCATCGATGATGGATGTCCTCCAGGCCATCACCCGGTCCAGTCTGGGCTTGGCGATCGTACGGGCCGGCGCGAGCTACGCGATCATCACCGATGGTGATGTTCGCCGGGCGCTCGAGCGTCATGGTCGCGAGGTGTTCGACAAGTCTGCGGCCGAGCTGATGACGGCCTCGCCGGCTCAGGTCAGCGTGGGTACACGGGTCGAGGATGCGCTGGTACTGATGGAGCGACGCAGGATCTCGTCGCTGCTGGTCTTTGACGGCGACGTACTGGTCGGAGTCTTCAAGAAGTAGGAAGAAGAAGGCGCCCGTGCGGGGCGCCTTCTTTCTTTGTCAGCATCATTTCGCGATGGCGTCGAAGTTCCGATAGAAGAACTCCGAATCGCGTTCCGATGTCAGCTGGTACAGGCTGTGGGAATGCGCCAGGCGCGCGCCACCGTCGCGATACAGTGGGTTCCACATGAAATCGGCGCGTGCGCGCGTCGACCGAGGCAGCATGAAATCGAACGGCACCGAGAAGTAGATGCCCTTGTCGAAGCTGCCCTCACCGAAGTCCCGCGATGAAACGTCGGTCTTGGTGGCGTAGGCACCCATCGTCACGCCATTGTCGAACATGCGGGCTACTGACACGGTCGCACCCCAGTCCTTGGCGAGGTATCGGCCTGCGCTGACCGCGCTGATGATGCGGCGCTGGTCGCCCCACAGGTAGTAGAGCGTGGCATGACCGGTGGCGACGCTGTAGTCGCGGAAGCTGAAGCGCTGGTTGAAATCCCGCTGCCTGACCCAGTTCAGTTCAGCACCCAGCGCCCAGCGCTCGTCCATCGGCCGATAGAGAATCTCGCCGCCGACGCCGCCGTACATGTATTCCAGAAGGCCGGCATAAGCCATGCCGTACAGGTCGCGGCCCAGCTGTTTGGTGCCAGTCAACTGCAGGTTGGGCAGGGTGAAGTCGGAGGTTGTCAGGTACTGGCGCACGTAGGTGCGTACCCGCGGCAGCCTGCTGGGTGCGTCGTACTTGAACTTGTCGTAGTTGTTGTACGCGTTGTAGCTGGCGGTGCCGCTCAACCACAGGTTGTCGCTGAAGCGGAACGTCGCGCCATACATCGCCGCAACCTGGAACAGGATGAAGCCATCCGGGCCGCCGACGGACTGCCGGTAGCCGACATTGAACGCACCGTCGAAGCGCTTCAGCGGCGCTTCGTAAAGCGTTTCCGACCGCCGGGCATAAGGAACGGTCATTTCGACATGGCGGCTGACCGCGGCCAGATCGGTGCGGTCGTCCAGGTAATCGTTGAACGTCTTGCGTTCGAGGCTGGTCTCGACGACAGGCAGACCGAGGCGCACATTACGCAGCGTCCACCAGCTGACATCCGGCGAAGCGTGCCCGTCGAGGATACGCGCAGCGCGTCCAATGCCCTGCGCGGGATAGATGAAACGGCGCTGTTCGGCACTGACGATCAACTCCTGCCCACTGCGATCGATGCGCTTCACTCGCAGGCCGGCATTGTCCTCCAGTTCGCGCGCGATGGCTGGCCAATCCGTGGTGGCGGTGGCCGCTTGGGCTTCTTCCACACCCGTTGCCTGGCTCACCGTAGCGCCGCGGGGTACTGGCGGTGGGTCCAGGAGCTTTGTCATGGGCGTGGCCTGGGCCAGGTTCGAGCGCAGCGTGATGCCCACCATGGCCGTGTTGCCACGCTCCCAGCCCAGATGCAGCAGCACGTTGTTGTTGACCGTGAACACCGCGCCGAGGTTGATGGGCGATGACTGCTTCTGGTTGTTGCGCTGGGGCTCGTTGCGATAGTCGTTACCGTCGTACTCGAGCTTCAGCTGCAGGCGGTCCCACGGCGTCTGGTAGCTGATGCCACCAAATATGCCGAGACGGCCGCGGAACATGGCGCTGGTGTTGAAATCACCAGGGGTGTTGACGCCGGGACGTTCCTTGAAGCGGTCGTCGATGGCGCCGAGCGGATTGGCGATGTCGCCACGGTTGCCGATGTAGCCGGTGGCCACGCCAAGGCTGGCGTCCACCGGTCCGAATCGCTTGTTGGCGACGAGGTACTCGCTGGAAAACAGTCCGGTGCCACCGAGATCGCGCGCACCGACGGAGACTTCCGGGAGCCAGCGACCTTCCTGCCACAGCCGCAGCTTGAGATCGATGGACTTGTCCTTGTAGTTCTGGTCGCCACTGAGGCCTTCAGAACCATAACGTCGATTGGCGACCGAGATGTAGCGGAACGCACCCTCCACCCAAGGCAATGGCTGCATCACGACCGTGTACCGGCTGTAAGGCGATGTATGGCTGGCAGTGAGGCTGAGTTCGCCTTCATCGCTCATGCGCGCACTTGGCGTCTGCAGAAGGCCGACGCCGCCCCAGTCGCTGGCGGTGGGGGCGGGGCCTTCCTGGGCGTGTAGGGCAGCGCTGATGCTCAGGCTCAGAAGAGCCACAGCGGCGCTCGCCAGCGGCATTCGATTACGGGACATCAGTTTGAAACTCCCGGCGCGTCCAGCACCTGGGTGGCGAGGAAGCGGGCGGCTTCGTCGTTGATATCGGGGGCGATCGAGCGCACGGCCGATCCCGCGATGGGGACGTAGATCACCGCACCCGGCGCGAGCGCCACGGGCGCGCTGCGGTTCCACAGGGCGATGCCGATCTTCGCGGCGCGGCCGTCGGGTTGGATCACATACAGATCGTCAGGGCTGGCTGCCGGCAGCAACGCGCACTGGCTGCGATAGATGCGGGCATCCTGCATCGCAACGTGCGGTATCGCGCAGGGTTGCGCTACGGCGCCGGTGACGGTGACCGTCTGCGGCCGCGAGGGATAGATCAGCCGATCGCCTGCACGGGCCGGTCGATCCTGCCTGCGGGCGGCCTCCAGCGAGCGCGGTTCGAGAAGCTGCACTTCGCGGCCAGTGACGGGCAGGTTGTTGAACTCGCGCGCCATGCGATCGGCGGCCTCCGCGACGTCGGTGTCATCCTGCAGGGCCGCAAGCGTCTGCAGGTCGAACAGGAGCCCTGCCTTCAGGCGTGTTTGCGGCACCACGGCATCGGTGCGCAGCAGGGCCGCGCCAAGCATGTAGGCTTGCTCGTCCGGGGCCGCAGCCAGTGCAGCAGCGCTGATGCGCGCGCCGGAGGCCAGACTGTGCACGCCTGGCGCGCGGACGTGGCCGGAGACATCCACGGAAATCGGGGGGGCCGCCAGGGCGGAGTTGGCAAGTGTCAGGCCAAGCGTCAGGCCGATCAATCGCTGCTTCATCGGGGCTGCAGATCCGGCGAATAGGGTTTGAGCTGGATGATTTCCAGGCGGGTGCCCGGTGCGATGGCCTGCACGCTCTTCCAGATGAATCCGTTGGAAGGATCGACCCAGTAATGATTGTCCTGCTTCCAGCCCTGGCCACTCAACCGTTCGCGGACGTGCAGCAGCTCACGCGTGCGTCCCAGAATTTCGACCTTTTCCTGGCCCAGGGGATGCAGCGTTCCGGTGACGCGCTGACCGAACTGGTAGCCGGGCATGACGTCATAGAGTCGCTGCACGGTGTCGCCATCGCGCGCCCTGCGCAGGTCGACGAATGGATCTGGACCCGCAATGCGCATGCTCTGCAGTTCCGGTGAGCCACCATGCGTTGCTTCAACCAGGCCGTTGCGCAGGAACACGATGCTGCGCTCGTTGCTGTACCACGCCTGGCGGCCGCCATCCAAGCCGCCCAGGACGAGCACGGCGCCGCCGGCCGGGCCATTGACCTTGATCTGCGGATAGCGGTTGCGTGCAACGTCCTCTGCCGTGGGCTCGACATCGGGCTTGCCCTGGATGGCGAGTTGGACTGCCTTGACACTGCTGCGGCTGACCACGCCGCAGCCCGTTGCTGCGGCGACGGTCAGCACGGCCAGCACGCCTGCACGAAGACTCTGGAGGACGAGCGTCGCCCGAGCGTTGCTGCTCATGCCGACCTCGTCAGTTGTTGTCCAGATCGTTGCGAGCGCTGGCCGCGTTGCTGATGATGGCAGTGAACGGCAGCAGCTGGTTCACGAAGCGGCTCCAGCGGGTCACGCCGGCAGCGCCGACGAACACGACGTCGCCCGGCTGCAGATTGAACTGGCTGGCCACCGCGAAGGCGGTCGGTGACTTCGCTTCCAGATGGAACACCTGCGACGGCCGCTCCTGCAGATCGTTGGAGCCACGAATCACGTAGACGGCGTTGCCGTTGGAGGTGGTCTGCAGCAGGCCACGGGCGCGGCCCAGCGCTTGGCTCAGCGAGATCTCGCCGGTCTTGAAATTCATGGCGCCCGGTTGGTTCACTTCGCCCACAACGAAGACTTCCTTGCGGTCGAGATAGGGCACGTACAGATGGTCGCCGGCCTTGAGGAACACGTTGGTGTCGCCGCCACCGTTGCGACCCAGCCGGTCAAGATCAAGTGTATAGGTGGTGCCTTCGCGGGTGAGGCGCACACCGGACAGATCCGCCTGGGTCGGGTCCAGCCCCGCCTGGCTGATCGCATCGCCCAGGGTCAGCGGGGTGACGGTCAGCGGAACGGTGGCCGGTTGGCGCGAGGCGCCCGTGACCCAGACGCGCTGGCTGGCATAGGTCAGGATGGAAACATCAACCTGCGGCGCTTCGATGTAGCGGGCCAGCCTGCTGGTGATTTCCTCGCGCAGCTGCGCGGGGGTCTTGCCGGCAGCGGTGACCTTGCCGATGTAGGGATAGAACAGGGTGCCGTCGGAGTTCACCAGGCGGCCTGCTGCGCTGAGCTGCTGCTGCGGGCCTGCCGGTACGGTCAGCTCGGGGTGGTCCCAGACCGTGATATAGAGAATGTCGCCCGCGCCGATCTGGTAAGGACCAGGCTGGTACTGGGCCAACGCGGCAGGGAGGCCGGGAGCGACCTGGGTCGCGCGATCCATCGCGATCAACTTGGGCGTGATCGGAATCAGTTCAATCTGATCATTGCCAACCTGTTGGCTGTCGCGCACCAGTGAACTTGAACGCATGTGCTGGCCAGGGGCCCACACGCAGCCAGACAGGGTGAAGGCGAACGCCATGGTGGCGACGAGACGCTTGCAGTCCATCGTTAATCATTCCTGGCCCGAGCGGGCATGAAAAAGCCCTCGCCGAACTACCGCCCGGCGAGGGCGTGGGTACTACAGCGGCGTTCCTATCAGCGGGTGCCGGTAGTGCCGGTCGAACCGGTGGTGCCGCCCGGCGGGTTGGTGGTGCCGCCGCCGTTGTCGTTGCCTGCGTCATCGCTGCTGCTGTCAGCAGCGACACTGTAGATCACCGCAGCCGCGGCGACGCCGAGGCCGATCGAGGCAGCGGTGTTCAGGGTGCCGGAGGCGGCAGCGCTGGCGCTGTCGGTGGTGGCCACTTCGTTGCTGCCGTCAGTGGAGGCCGGAGCATCCTGAGCGAACAGCGGGGAGGACAGACCCAGGAGGGCCAGAACGGCAATCATCTTCTTCATCTACGGGGTCTCCTACTCCGTGAGGTAAATTTTCCAAGGCTATAGTCCCAGCCACATTGAGGCCTGTCAAGGAAACTGGCGGTTTTTCCCGGGGGGATTCATCTGCCTGATGGTCGTTCAGATCAGAAGTGCTCGAAGACCGTCGTGCGACCGGAAAGCAGTTTGGCCAGCGCGATGACAAACCTGTGGGTGTGGAGCTCCGGAACGGCAAGGGGCAGCGCCAGTCCGGCCATCACGGCAGCACCCATCGCCCACGTCGGTATGCGCTCCGTAGGGAGGCCGCAGCGCAGCACCCATGCGCTGCTGGCCAGGCCGAGCGCCAAGCCGGCCATCACCTCGGCCAGGCTGTGGGCGTGAAGGGGCAGGCGTGAAGCGGCGATCGCCACCGCAAGGCCGACGCCGGCCGTAGCGCCAATGTGAGCCCTGCTCCTGAAGGCGGTCGCCAGGAGTACGCCGACCATCGGGTATATGGCGCTGGACATGGCGGCGTGCCCGGAAATGCCGGTGAAGTCCAGACGCTGAATGCCCAGCCCCCAGCCCATGAACGCCAGCTTGGAGGCCAATGTCAGCCCAGCGGTCACGGCGATGGCGACGGCCCAGCGTCGCCTCAAGGACGATTCGCTTCGCGGCAATGCCAGCAGCAGCACCATGGCCATGGGCAGCAGCCAGCGGCTGTCGCCCAAATTGGAGAGGAAAAGCCAGAACTCGGACATCCGGTGGGACTGATGTGGGGGCGGCCAGCATACCTGCCGCCGATGGCGCGGCGATCGTCGGTGGCTTGGTCCATTCAGCTGGACGCGGTATGCTTTACCGCTTGCGCAAGGCCCCGTAGCTCAGCTGGATAGAGCGTCCCCCTCCTAAGGGGAAGGTCGCCCGTTCGAATCGGGCCGGGGTCACCATCGGTCAATTGCCCGCAGATGATCAGGCGGGTACCGCTTCTGCTTGCGGCGTGCTGTCTTCGCTGCGGCGTGCTTGCCACCCGCCACAGTGCGTTGGAAAAGGGCGTGCGGCGGCCTGGTCTGCCTTCCGCCAGGCTCACCTAGGGGCGATCCAGGTCCTCTGGCAACAGGCCAGCGAGTGCGAGTATTCGATCGTGCCTGATCTGCTGCACCCAGTGGCCCCAGGCATCCGCCGCCGTCAAGACATCGATCGAGCCGCAGGCGGGACACCTCAGTTGCACACCCCCGTGCACATCGGTGAGCCCGCACCCATGCGACATCCGTGATTCGTCCCCACATGACTTGCACTTGGCCTGCACGGAATCCAGCCGTTCGATGGTGGCATCCAGGCGCAGCAAAGGGCGGATCCGCAGGATCCGGAATGCAACAGGAGTGGTCATGTGTCTTGCCGGTCAGGGGCTGGACACGGAGGCGAGGAATTTCGCGCCGAAGAGAAGCCGAATGCAGTGACCATACAGCATGAACTGTTAAGACTCTCGTTCTTGACAGCCCTTATTTCGTTCTGGTGAGGGCCGAGGGTTCGCGAGAGGGGCGGGGAGCCTGAACATCCAGTCAGGTAAGCAAGCCGTTTTCACACAAGGCTAACTGCTCAGCGCCCAGTTTCACTGCAGCGTGACGGGTCGGCAGGGGGACTCGTGGCAGGCCTTGAGCCTGCCGTGCGCAGCGCTTCCCCCATGACCAGCAGGATCCGAATGAATCGCAATGCCGTGACGTCCGTTGGCGTCGGACCGGGCGCCGTCCCCCTGTGCTGCCGGGTGGGCCATGCCGTCTTCCCTGGACGCGCACGCCGCCCCGCCTTCCCGATCATCCCCCCGGCGGCCGGGTGATGGGGCGTTTCCAGTACGCCTTCCGCAAGGCGCGGGGCTGGCAGGCCTCCCTGGTCGCCGCCGCGTGGGCAGCGCTGCGCTATACCGTCAGCGGGGATACCGGCTACTTCCGTTCCCACGGCGGCTGGCGAAGATCACGGATCAGCCGGAAACCGGGCGAGGCCGACTCTCTGGATGACTGAGTCCGCGGGTGATTCTTGCCGGAAACGCATAGCAGTCTGCGGGCTGCATGGGTTTGCCGGGCCTACAGTGGCCCCCAATGCCGGGAGGGGTACCCGGCCACCTGCACGCCTTCGGTCCAGACGGGAGTCGCCATGCACCTGCTGATCGCCCTTGGCAAAGTGGCCGCGGTGTTCGCCTGCGTGCTCGGAATTCTTGAAATCTGCAGCCGGGTTCACCGTCGGCGCAGGGGCCGCAGCAGGCGTGCGGACAGGGAAAAACTCCCCTGACGCACTTGGCGAGGCTCAGTCCTGCCTGAGCAGCTCCACCAGTTGCCGCAGCCGATAGGGTTTGGGCAGGAACTCGACCTGTTCAGGCAGGGGAGGCAGCTGCGAACGCGCATAGCCGGAGGAGAGGATCATGCGGGCGTGCGGCTGGTCGCGCGCGACGTGTTCGCTCAGTTCAATGCCGGACATGCCATTGGGCATGCTGACGTCGCTGAACACCACGTCGAAGCGGGTATCGCCGCGCAGCAGGGCCACTGCTTCATGACCGTCGGCCGTGGTCGCCACGTCGATGCCGAAATCGCGCAGGGCCAGCCCTATCATTTCGCGCAGGTCGGTCTGGTCCTCCACCATCAGCACGCGGATCGGATCATCGGTCATGGGGCGGGTTCCTCTAGTGCGGGTAACAGCAGGCTGACTGTGGTGCCGACGCCTGGCGTGGTGGAGACATCGACGAAGCCGCCGCTCTGGGTGGTGAATCCGAACACCTGGCTCAGGCCCAGTCCGCTGCCTTTGCCGATGTCCTTGGTGGTGAAGAAAGGCTCTGTCGCGCGTTCCGCCACATCGACGGGCATGCCACGCCCCTGGTCACGCACGCTCACCGTCACGTATCGCCGCTGCTGGCCGGCCTCTCCATCCGGATCAAGGCGATGCTCCAGTGCGGTGGCGATCAGCACGTGGCCGCCATCGGCCGTGGCTTCAACAGCGTTCGCGACCAGGTTCGCGAGGGCGGTCTGCAGCTGCAGCGCGTCGGTGCAGACCGGCGGCAGATCGTGAGCCAGTTCCGTGCCCAGCAGTGTACCCGAGGCATGCGCGCGCCGCAGGCCCGGCAAGGACTCGACGATCAGTTCGTTGACGTCCACCGGTTCACGGATCAGGGTCTGCCCTGTGCTGAACGCAAGCAACTGGCGGGTCAACAATGCGCCGCGGTCGGTCGCCGTCTGTGCAGTGGATAGCAGTTCGTGGGCCCGCGGATCACTGCCCACGCGCAGCGCCAGCAGATCCAGTGCGTTGCCGATGGTGGTCAACAGATTATTGAATTCATGCGAGAGCCCACGACTCAACCGGCCGACCGTCTCGAACTGCTGGGTCTGCCGGAGTGCACGCTGTGCGTCACGCAGCAGGCGCTGCGCCTGCCATTGTTCGGTGATGTCGCGGGTAATCTTGACGTAGCCGAGCAGTTCGCCGTTCTCCAGCACCGGCTCGATCACGATGCTGGCGCGGAACGAGGCGCCGTCGCGACGGACGCGCCAGCCTTCGGCGGAGCAATGACCCTGCTGCGCGGCCAGCCGGAGAAGCCGCTGCGGCTCGCCGGCGTCGCGGTCTGCTGGCAGGTAGAAGCGTCCGAAGTGGGTCCCGATGACTTCGTCGGCTGCATACCCCTTGATGCGTTCGGCCCCGGGGTTCCAGCTGCAGACGATGCCCTCGGGATCGAGCAGATACAGCGCATGGTCCCGCACGCTGTCTATCAGCAGGCGCAGCTGTTGGGAAGTGTCCGTCAGAGCGGACCTCGTAGAAGCGGGTGCGTCCACGTGGAAATGAGCATTACCCCTGTGAGGGCCGGAAAGCTAGGCACTGCAGTGTGAAGGATGTGTGCAGGGATTGCCCGTGCCATTGGTCGTATGCGGCTGAATACGACACGGGGTACCATCACGCACTTCTTTGCCTTCTGGAATCGCCCCGTATGCGTCCCGGTGCAACCTCGCGCGACCGCTGGATATGGATGACTGCCGCCGCATTGCTGGCCGCAACCATCGCACTGGAACTTGTCGTGCCTCTGGGTTATGCGGTGTGGCTGGCCTACTTCCTGGCCGTTGGCGTGACGGTGTTCCAGCGGAGTGCACGCGCACCGTTCGTGGTCGCGGTGCTGGCCTGCGCGCTGCTGATGGTGGGCTATCACATTGCCCCGGCAAGCACGAATTCGGCGTTCTCGCTGGTGAATCGCACCATCGGCGGTGCGGCCTTCCTGATGATCGCGCTGATCGTGTCCCGCGCCATCCAGGCGCGCCGGCAGGCCATGCGCGCCCTGTGGCTGCAGGAGGCGGAGAACGCCGTGGCCATGAGCCTGCGGGGAGACCTGGGGCCGGAGCAGATCGCCGAGGCGGCGGCGACCAGCCTGGCCTCGCAGCTGCAGGCCGATGTCGGCGCCGTGTACCGGCTTGAGGGCGGCCGCCTGCAATTGACGGGCGGACTGGCGTTGCCGGCCGGCATGCCGGCGTCGCTGGCACTGCAGGAGGGGCTGGCCGGACAGGTCGCGCGCGACCTGCGCACCCGCCACCTGCAGGGCGATGAGGCCTCGGTACTTGAACTCCAGAGCAGCCTGGGGCGGATTCCGGTGCGTGAGCGGATCCTTGCACCGATCACCAGTGACGGTGCCGTGGTCGGCATCGTCGAGCTGGGTCGATCCAGCGTCGGCGAACAGCGTGATCTGGACCGCGAACTGCTGGACCGCTGTGGCGACACCATCGGCATGGCCCTGCGGGCGTCGCTGCTGCGCGCGCAGCTGGTCGTGCTGCTGGAGGAGTCGCAGCGCCAGGGAGAGGAGCTGCAGGCCCAGCAGGAAGAACTGCGCGTGGCCAACGAGGAACTGGAAGAGCAGAGCCGCAGCCTGCTGCAGTCGCAGACCCATCTGGAACAGCAGCAGGCCGAACTGGAGCAGAGCAACGTACAGCTTGAGGAGCGCACGCACGAGCTGGAGGCGCAGAAGCAGGCCCTGCTGGTGGCGCAGAGCCAGCTGGTGCGCAATAGCAACGAGCTGGCGGCGACGTCGCGCTACAAGTCCGAGTTCCTGGCCAACATGTCGCACGAGCTGCGTACGCCGCTGAACAGCTCGTTGATCCTGGCCAAGCTGCTGGCCGACAACAAGGATGGTACGCTCACCGAAGAGCAGGTGAAGTACGCACGGGCAATCCTGTCGTCGAACAACGATCTGCTGGCGCTGATCAATGACATTCTCGACCTGTCGCGCATCGAAGCCGGGCATGTCGAACTGAGCGATGAAGTGGTCGCGGTCGACAGCGCGCTGCAGCGGCTGCGCGAGACCTTCGATCCGATCGCGCGGCAGAAGGGGCTTGCCCTGGAGATCAGCGCCGATGCGCTGGCGCCGGGTCAGCTGGTGGTGGACAGCCAGCGCCTGCAGCAGATTCTGAAGAACCTTCTGGCCAATGCACTGAAGTTCACCGAGCACGGCAAGGTCAGCCTGCAGGTGCGTCCCGGCGGCAGTGGCCGCATCCGCTTCGAGGTCTGTGATACGGGCATCGGCATCGCACGCGAGCAGTTGCAGGTGATCTTCGAGGCTTTCCGCCAGGCTGATGGCAGCACCCGCCGGCGCTATGGCGGCACCGGGTTGGGCCTGTCGATCTCGCGCGACCTGGCTGCCCGCATGGGCGGTGAAATCCAGGTGGACAGCGAACCGGGGCGTGGCAGCTGCTTCGTGCTGGAGCTTCCACTGCAGGGCGCCCCCGTGTCCGCGCCGGAGCCGGGAGCGGAGCCCGCGCGCGTGGCCACTCCGGCAGCGCGTCCGGTGGTTGCACAGATGGCGCCGACTGCGCCTGCGCCCCCGCCCGCAGCTGCCACACACGTTCCAGATGATCGTGGCCGGCGGCAGCGCATGGGACGCCTGATCCTGGCGGTGGAGGACGACGTGGCATTCGCCGAAGCGCTGGTGGTGCTGGCGCATGAACTGGACTTCGACTGCGTGGTTGCCGGCACGGCAGAGGAAGCGCTGGCGCTGGCTGCCGAACTACGGCCGAACGGCATCCTGCTCGACATCGGCCTGCCCGACGTGTCAGGTCTGAGCGTGCTGGAGCGTCTGAAGCGCAACCCGGACACGCGGCACATCCCCGTGCACGTGGTCTCGGCGATGGACCGCAGCCAGGTGGCCCGTGAGCTGGGCGCGATCGGCTATGCGATCAAGCCGACCACGCGCGAGCGGCTGGCGGCGGCCATCGAGCAGCTCGAGCAGACCAGCCAACGCGATGTCAGGCGCCTGCTGATCGTCGAGGATGACAGCGAGCTGAGGCGCAACCTGGAGCTGCTGCTGGGGCGTGATCAACTGCAGATCGTCGCCGTCGGCACACTGGCCGCAGCGCTGGAGCAGCTCAGCAGTGTCACGTTCGACTGCATGGTGATGGATCTTTCCCTGCCGGACGGCAGCGGTTACGACCTGCTTGAACACATGGCCGGCAATGATGACGTCGGCTTCCCGCCGGTGATCGTCTACACCGGCCGTGCGCTCAGCCGCGAGGAAGAACAACGGCTGCGTCGTTATTCCAAGAGCATCATCATCAAGGGTGCGCGCTCTCCCGAGCGCCTGCTGGACGAGGTCACCCTGTTCCTGCACAGCGTGGAGGCCAGCCTGCCGACCGATCAGCAGCGCCTGCTGCGCGAGGCGCGCCGGCGCGACACCATCCTTGATGGGCGCACCGTACTGCTGGCCGAGGATGATGTGCGCAACATCTTCGCGCTGTCGAGCGTGCTCGAGCCGCTGGGTGTCAACCTCGAGATCGCGCGCAACGGCCAGGAGGCGGTCGATCGGCTGGCGCAGCGCGAGGTGGACCTGGTGCTGATGGACATCATGATGCCGGAGAAGGATGGTCTGACGGCGATGCGCGAGATCCGGGCGCAGCGCCACCTGCAGGATCTCCCGATCATCGCGTTGACCGCAAAGGCCATGCCCGATGACCGCGAGCGTTGCCTGCAGGCCGGCGCCAACGACTACATCGCCAAGCCGATCGATGTCGACAAGCTGGTTTCGTTGTGCCGGGTGTGGTGCTCGCGTCAATGAACGAGCAGGCCTTGTTCGACCTGGAGCTGAAGGTGCTGCTGGAGGCGATCTATCAGCGCTACCACTACGACTTCCGCAGCTACGCGGTGTCGTCGCTGCGACGGCGCATGCGTCAGGCCATGCAGCGCTACGAGTGCGAGAAGCTGTCGGACCTGCAGCATCGCCTGCTCCACGAGCCGGAGCTTTTCACTCAGGCGATGCAGTTCTTCACCGTGCAGGTCTCGGAGATGTTCCGCGACCCGGCATATTTCCGCACCCTGCGCGAGCAGGTGGTGCCGGTGCTGCGCACCTATCCTTCGGTGAAGCTGTGGGTGGCGGGCTGCAGCACGGGCGAGGAGGTCTGGTCGTTGGCGGTGCTGCTGCACGAAGAAGGGCTGCTGGAGCGCAGCATCGTCTATGCCACCGATATCAATCCCGGGGCCCTGGTGACCGCCGAGGCCGGCGCATACCCGATCGATCGCCTGGCCCAGTTCAGCCGCAATTATCTGGCGGCGGGGGGCAGGGCGTCGTTGTCGGACTACTATTCGACGGCGTATGACGGGGCCGTGTTCGACCGTCACCTGCGACGCAACATCATGTTCGCCGACCACAGCCTGGCGACGGACACGGTGTTCTCCGAGGTGCACCTGGTGTCGTGCCGGAATGTGCTGATCTATTTCAACCGGGACCTGCAGGACCGGGCCGTGGGGTTGTTCCGGGAAGCGCTCGTGCATCGTGGCTTCCTCGGCCTGGGCAGCAAGGAGTCGCTGCAGTTCGGTTGCCATCACGACGCGTTCGACGTGTGTTCGCGCGAACATCGGCTGTACCGGAAGGTCGCCTGATGAATGACGCCGGTCTGCCGGAGGTGATGGTGGTCGGTGCATCCGCTGGCGGGGTCGCTGCCCTGCAGGCCATCGTGCAGGCGCTGCCGGCGGGCCTGTCGGTGCCGGTGCTGGTGGTTCTGCATGTGCCCCGTGACCGCAACAGCCGCATCGTCGAGGTGCTGGCGCCGCATTGCGCGGTGCCGGTGCGCGAGGCGGAGGACAAGCAGCCGATAGAGCGCGGTACGGTGACGTTTGCGCCGCCGGACTATCACCTGCTGGTGGAAGACCGATCCTCGGTTGCCCTGTCGATCGATCCCCCTGTGCTGTATTCGCGTCCGGCCATCGACCCCCTGTTTGAATCGGCCGCGGCGGTGTTTGGTCCGCGCGTGCTGGCACTGCTGCTGACCGGCGCCAGCAGTGACGGCTCCGAAGGCGTGGCGGCGGTGCGCGAGGCGGGAGGTCGCGCCTGGCTGCAATGCCCCGAAGAAGCGGAAGCCTCGATGATGCCGGCCTCGGCCCTGCAGCATGCCGGCGCCGATGCGGTGCTGCCCCTTGAACTGATGTGTCGCCGCTTGAAGGAGTTGTTTTCATGAACCTGTTGCCACCGGACCCTGCGCAGGCCCAGGCCCCGGTCAACCTGTTGATCGTCGATGACGTTGCACAGAACCTGGTGGCGATGCAGGCACTGCTGCAGCGCGAGGGCGTCAACCTGCTGCTGGCCAGCTCCGGCGCCCAGGCGCTCGAACTGCTGCTCGAGCACGAGGTGGCGCTGGCGCTGCTGGATGTGCACATGCCCGAGATCGATGGCTTCACGCTGGCGGAACTGATGCGGGGCTCGCTGCGCAGCCGCGACGTGCCGATCATCTTCCTCACCGCGTCGCCGGATGATCCGGTGCGCGCGTTCAAGGGATACGAAACCGGCGCGGTGGACTTCCTGCACAAGCCGGTGGCGCCGCAGGTGATCCTCGGAAAGGTCAATGTGTTCATCGAGCTGTACCAGCAGCGGCAGCTGCTGAAGGTGCGCAACGAAGCCCTGGAGCGCGCGCTGAAGTTGAACGAGACCATGGCCGCGGTGCTTACCCACGACCTGCGGACGCCGCTGTCAGCCATCCTGCTCTGCGCGGACAAGCTCAGCCTGGAACTGCCTGCGGGCAATTCCGCTGCACAGCAGACATTGCAGCACCTGGAAGCAAGCACGCTGCGCATGGCACGGATGGTCGAGCAGCTGCTGGACTTCTCGCGCATCCGCAGCGGCGGCCTGCGATTGCAGACCACGACCTGCGACCTCGACGCCCTGGCCCGCGCGGTCATTGCGGAGGCGGGCAGTGCCCACGGACTCGAGCGGATCCGCTTCCAGGCGCAGGGCGATACCGTCCTGCAGGGCGACATGGATCGGTTGGGGCAGGTCGCATCGAACCTGATCGGCAATGCACTGACGCATGCCGGCGAAGCACATGTCCAACTGGACGGGCGTGACCCGCAGCGGGTGGTGCTGCGGGTCAGCAATGCCGGCCACATCGACGCGGCGCTGCTGCCGCGGCTGTTCGAGCCCTTCAAGGCCAGCTTCCACCAGAGCAAGGGCCTCGGCCTGGGGCTGTACATCGTCGATCAGTTCGTGCGCGCTCACGGCGGTCGATTGACCGCGCGCAACGACGCAGGGCAGGTCGTGCTGGAGGCAGCACTGCCACGGCGCTGCGGTGGGCCGGACATGGCCTGAATCTGAATTCTTCAGGAAGCGGGGCGCGCGCTTATGACGGGCTCATCCGCAACTGCTACCGTGGCTGCACATCTTGCCAGGGAAGCGCTATGCCATTGCGAGCCATCGCCTACGTCAGCCAGGCGCTGCCGGATCTTTCCGCAGATCGCCTGCAGGCGCTGGTGGACGACGCCGCCCGTTTCAACAAGCTGGCTGGCGTGACCGGGGTGCTGCTGCATGATGGCGGGCGCTTCCTGCAGTACATCGAAGGGCCGCCGGATGGTATTGATTCGGTGTATGAGCGCATCCTGCAGGCCGGCAGCCATGTCGACATCGTCGAGCTGGCGCGCAGCAGGCTTGGCCAGCGCCAGTTTCCCTATTGGGCGATGCGTGTCCTGCAGGTGGAGGCGTCCATGCTGCATGGACTCACGGTGGGCGACTGGGCCGGATTCAGCCGTGCGCTGCAGGGCGACCGCGCGGCGCCGACGGCGGTGGACCTGCTCGCCGACATCGTGCAGCCGGCGCTCCACGCCGGCTGAGTCGCGGCAGGGGCGCCGGGCTTCACCGCTGTCTCACCCTGCATGCGCTGAGATTGGACCTCCAGGGCATGGACGGGGGCAACATGGTACGGATGATGAAGCACACAGGGGCCGCGCTGCTGGTGGCGGCCCTGGCAGGCGCTGCAATGCCTGCCTTGGCCTGCACACGTGCGGTCTATCTGGGTGACAACGGCGATGTGATCACGGCGCGGTCGATGGACTGGAAGGTCGATGTGGCGACCAACCTGTACGTGTTGCCGCGCGGAATTGCACGGACCGGCGAGGCCGGGCCGAAGTCGTTGGCATGGACTGCACGGTACGGCAGCGTGGTGGCCACCGGCTACGACGTGTCGACCACCGATGGCATGAACGAGAAGGGGCTGGTCGCCAATCTGCTATGGCTGGTGGAATCGGAGTATCCGCAGCAGCGCGGCAGCAAGCCCGGCCTGGCCATTTCATTGTGGGCGCAGTACGTGCTGGATAATTTTGCGACAGTTGCAGAGGCCGTGGCGGCGCTGCAGCGTGAGCCGTACTCCATCGTCACCGACAAGGTGCCCGGCGAGGACCGGCAGGCGACCCTGCATCTCTCTCTGTCCGATGCCAGCGGCGACAGCGCGATCGTGGAATACATCGGTGGCCGTCAGGTCATCCATCATGATCGCCGCTACCAGGTGATGACGAATTCGCCCATCTTCGAGCATCAGCTTGCGCTCAACAGCTACTGGCAGCAGATCGGCGGCACGGTGATGCTGCCGGGCACCAACCGATCGGCCGACCGTTTTGCACGCGCGTCGTTCTACATCAATGCGATTCCCAAGGCGGAAGACCCCGTGGTGGCACTGGCCAGTGTGTTCAGTGTGATCCGCAATGTCTCGGTGCCGTACGGAATCACCACGCCGGGCGAGCCCAACATCTCATCCACGCGCTGGCGCACCGTGGCCGACCACAAGCGACGCCTGTACTTCTTCGAGTCCGCGATGACGCCGAATACGTTCTGGGTGGACCTCAACAGGATCGACTTCGGTGGCAAGGTGCTCAAGCTGGACCTGGGCAAGGACCAGCGCAACACCTTCTCCGGCGATGCGCTGGAGCATTTCGTTCCCAGCGCACCGTTCACCTTCCTCGGTGTCGGGAGCTAGTTCGACGCCTGGGTCGCGGCCGGGTAGACCGCCTGGATCTGGCAGCTGCCGCGGGTGTACAGCGGCAGCGGCCCCAGGCCGCGCTCGTCGCCGGGCTCGAACTCGGCACTGAGGATGCGATCACCGGGATTGCCGCAGATCAGGCCGTTCTGCAGCCCGGACTGGAAGCTGACCTGAGGCGCGCGGTCCAGCTGGCGGCAACTGCCGCCCAGTTCGACGCGGTAGTAGCGGTGGCCGCCATTGCGGCGTGGATTGGTCTCCACCAGCAGCCCCTGCTGATCGGAGGACCAGGCACGGACGTTGCGGGTTGCAAAACAGTAGGCGGGCGATCCGCCGAAGCTGCGGCGCTGCTCGCGCCGCTCGCTGATGGTCACCGCAGGCAGGGTCGCGGTGCTCAGGCGGTCACTGTCACGGGCGACAGTGGCGTAGTCGCGGTTCTGCACTGGACTGACCGCGCTGACCGCGCAGCTGTGCCCGTCCACGACAACACGTTCGCTGGGGCGGCCGCAGGCCCAGCCTGCCGGCGCTTCCAGCTTCAGGGAGGTGGCGGCACGCACGTTCGGGCAGTCTTCGCTGAAGTCGATCCGGTAGGCCTGGCCGGAAGCGGCACGGACGGCGATCGAGCGCGGCGAGGCCTGCTCCACCTCCTGCACGCCCACGGCGTCGAGGCAGTGCGGTGCCGGCGCCCGGCGTTCCTGCCCGCTGGCGGTGACGGAAAGGGACAGGCCGATGCTCGCGGCCAGAGCCAGGGAAACCTGTCGATATGCCATGACCTGCACTCCTTGCTGGATAGACGGCCCGACTATAGCAGTCAATTGCACCGTCGGTGTCAGGCGCGCAGACTTGCCGAATGGGCGCCATTTTCCACCTCCGGCACTATGGCCAGGCCACCGGCCTGGATCGCCACGACTACGCGCAATGGGTGCTGCCACTGCAGGGCGAGCTGCAGTTCGAGCTGGAAGGGCGGGGCGGCCGGCTGGACCTTCTGCAGGGCGCATTCGTGGCCGCCGGCGAGGCGCATGACCAGATGGCGGAGGGTCCGAACGGTTTCGTGATCGTTGATTGCGGTCCGGATGTTCTGGACGACGACACGCAGGAGCACCTGTGCAGGCAGCGGTGGCTGCATCTGCCGCTGGCCCTGCGCCAGGGGCTGGCCGAGGTGCGGCAGGGGCAGCCGCTGCCGTTGCTGCTGCCTGCCTTGCTGAGGGTGTTTGCACCGGCAGGCAGTGGCGCGCGCATGCAGGGGCTGTGCACGGCAGTACAGGCCGACCCGGGGCAGCCCTGGCCGGTCGCGCGCATGGCGGCATTCGTCGGCGTCAGCGAAAGCCGGCTGCATGCGTTGTTCCAGCGCGAATTCGGCTTGAGTCCGCAGGCCTGGGTCAGTGCCTGCCGCCTGCGCTGGGCCAAGCACCAGCTGCGGACCAGTGCGCTGCCGATCAGCGAGATTGCGCTGGCCGCGGGGTATTCCGAACAGAGCGCATTGACCCGAGCGCTGCGCCGGGAGAGCGGCGTAACCCCTGCGGCCTGGCGGCGGGGCAGCCTCTGATCCATGGCGCTGCGGGAACGCCGCCGAGTGCGTCCGGCTCTGCCGGGACAGCAATAGCCAGGGTCAAGAGAGGTCGTCCGGTGGGCAGCTACACTGCGCGGCCTCTTCTCCCCCGAAGAATCCGCAATGCGCAACAATCCGATGGTCCTGGGCATCGCCAATGGCGTAGCCGCGGGCGCGCTGTGGGGCGTGGTGTTCCTGGCGCCTGCCGTGCTGCACACGTTCAACGCCCTGCAGCTGTCTGCCGGCCGTTATCTGGTCTATGGCCTCATCGCCGTGATCCTGCTGCTGCCGCGCTGGAGGCGGCTGGCGCCGCGGCTGGGGCGCGCAGAATGGTACGGCCTGCTGTGGCTGAGCCTGGCGGGCAACCTGGTGTACTTCCTGCTGCTGGCCACGGCCGTGCAGTGGGCCGGTGGCGCTGCGGCCTCGCTGATCGTCGGCCTGATTCCGGTCGTGGTGACCCTGGTGGGCGTGCGCGAGCAGGGGGCGGTGCCCCTGAAGCAGCTGTTGCCCGCCTTGGCGCTGTGCGTGCTCGGCGTGGCCCTGGTCGGGTGGGAGGCGCTGATGTCCGAACACCTGGCGACGCCCTGGCGGCAGCGCCTGATCGGCCTGCTGTGTGCCTTCGGCGCACTGTTCTCGTGGGCATTGTACTCGATCGGCAACAGCCGCTGGCTGGCGCGGCGCCCGGATCTGTCCAGCCATGACTGGTCGTTGCTGACGGGTGTCACCACCGGCGGACTGTCCCTGCTGCTGGTACCGCTGGCCTTCGCCGGGTCTGCCGGCAGCCACGCGACCGCACAATGGGGTGCATTCTGGGCCATCAGCGCGGGCGTCGCGGTCGTGGCGTCGATCGTGGGCAACGCATTCTGGAACCGTGCCAGCCGTCTGCTGCCGCTGACCCTGACCGGGCAGATGATCGTGTTCGAAACCCTGTTCGCGCTGCTGTACGCATTTGCCTGGCAGCAGCGCTGGCCAACCGTGCTGGAGGCATTGGCGATCGTGTTCCTGGTGGCCGGGGTGATGCTGTGCGCGCACGCCCACCGTGCGCCACGCGCGATCGCCGAACATGCCGGCTGAATGGACATCTCAGAGTCGACGATCGCTGCTTTGTCTCAGTTGCAACCAAATGACGGCACGTTGACAGATGATCGGCGCAGGGAGTTTTTGCGCTGCAGCACTTGACAGCAGCGGGGCGAACAGTGTTTTCTGTCCGCCATGGTCCTTGATGCCGCCACCGCCAGCCTGATTGCACCCGCTACCGCGGGCCGTCCGACTGCACCGGTCGCCATCACCACCATTACCACCACCACCGTCACCACTGCCCTGGTGCGGCCCGTCGTCTTCGTGTAACTCCCGAAAACCACGGCCCCGCACCATCCAGGTGGCGGGGAAACTCGACACCTGCATGCGACGGGGCCTCCTGCCGAGGTCTGCATGTCTTCCCACGTTCTCCCCCCTCCTGTTGCCCCGGCCGAGCTGGCCGCGCCGTCCACGGTCGTGCACAAGTTCGGCGGCACTTCGGTGGCCGACGCCGAGCGCTACCGCCATGTCGGCAGCCTGCTGCGGGCCCGCCCCGAATCGCAGCAGGTCACCGTTGTCTCGGCCATGAAGGGCGTCACCGATGCGTTGATTGAACTGTCCCAGCTGGCGGCGCGGGGAGACGAGGGGTGGCGCGAGGCCTGGCATGCGTTGCGTGCCCGCCATCGTGGGGCCGCGGTGGCCCTGCTCGGCGAACAGGTGGGCGACACCGTGGAGTGGATCGACGCGCGTTTCGAGCAGCTGTCCGAAGTGCTGGCCGCGCTGACCGTGATCGGCGAGCTGCCGCGTGAAGTGCTCGACCGCGTGCAGGGCCTCGGCGAGGTGTTCTCCGCGCAGCTGCTGGGGACGTACCTGCGCGCATGCGGCGAGGACTGCGCCGTCCTTGATGCACGCGACGTGCTCGTGGTCGGCCACGGCGAGCTGGGCGTGGATGTGGACTGGGAAGCCAGTGCCGACCGTCTGGCCAAGTGGCGCCTGCAGCATCCGCAGACGCGCGTGGTCGCCACCGGGTTCGTCGCCCGGGACCGCAACGACCGCATCACCACGCTTGGCCGCAACGGCAGTGACTACTCCGGCGCGATCTTCGCCGCGCTGTTCAATGCCGACGAGCTGCACATCTGGACCGATGTCGATGGTGTGCTGTCGGCCGACCCGCGACTGGTGCCGGAGGCGGTGCAGCTCGAGTCGCTGAGCTACGACGAAGCCTGTGAGCTGGCGTACTTCGGCGCGAAAGTGGTGCACCCGCAGACGATGTCGCCGGCGATCCGGCTGGGGCTGCCGATCTTCATCCGCAACACCTTCCAGCCGACCCATCCGGGTACGCGCATCAGCGCCGAGCGCTCGCCCCGCGGACCGGTGAAGGGGCTCACGCTGAGTCCCGACCTGGCCCTGCTGAATCTCGAGGGGACCGGCCTGATCGGCGTGCCTGGCACCGCCGAGCGCGTATTCGCAGCGTTGCGCCAGGCGCAGGTGTCGGTGGTGATGATCTCGCAGGGTTCTTCGGAGCACTCGATCTGCTGCGTGGTGCGGGCTGCCGAAGCGGGCCGTGGCCGCGGGGCGTTGCTGCAGGCCTTTGCCCATGAACTGTCGGTCGGCCAGGTGCAGCGCGTGCAGGTCCACGAAGGGGTCAGCGTGCTGGCGGCGGTGGGCGATGGCATGGCGGGCCAGCCAGGTGTGGCTGCGCGCCTGTTCGAGGCGCTCGGCCGGGCGCAGGTCAATATCCTGGCGATCGCCCAGGGTTCCTCCGAGCGCAACATCTCGGTGGCCGTGGACAGCGCTGACGCGACGCGCGCGCTGCGCGCCGCCCACGCCGGATTCTGGTTGTCGCCGCAGACGTTCGCGGTGGGCGTGATCGGGCCAGGCAACGTCGGTGCCGCGCTGCTGGATCAGTTGCTGGCGGCGCGCCCGCAGCTGTTGGCCAAGGCCAATGTCGATCTGCGCCTGCGTGCACTGGCATCGCGTTCGCGGATGCGGCTGGAGGCCGATGGTCTGCATGCCGACTGGCGGCAGGCGCTGCAGGCGGGCGGTGAGGCCAGCGATCTCGACCGCTTCACTGAGCACCTGCTGGCCGCGCACCTGCCGCATGCGGTGGTGATCGACTGCAGTGGCAGCAGCGAGGTCGCCGAGCGCTATGCCGATTGGCTGGCCGCGGGCATCCATGTGGTCACCCCGAACAAACAGGCAGGCGCCGGCCCGCTGTCGCGCTACCAGCGGATCCGTGCGGCGGCGGCGGCCAGCGGCGCGCGCTTCCGCTATGAGGCGACGGTGGGCGCCGGCCTGCCGGTGATCACCACGCTGCGCGACCTGGTCGATACCGGCGACGAGGTGCTGGCCATCGAAGGCATTTTCTCCGGCACGCTGGCCTGGCTGTTCAACCGCTTCGACGGCAGCCAGCCGTTCTCCTCGCTGGTGGCGCAGGCGCGTTCGATGGGCTACACCGAGCCGGATCCCCGCGATGACCTGTCGGGCGTGGATGTCGCGCGCAAGCTGGTGATCCTGGCGCGCGAGGCCGGCCACGCACTCAGTCTTGAACAGGTGCAGGTGGAAAGCCTGGTGCCGGCGCTGCTTCGCGAAGGCAGCGTCGAGGACTTCATGGCCCGCCTGGGCGAGTCTGATGCATCACTGCAGCAACGCCTGCAGGACGCGCGCGAGCGCGGCGCAGTGCTGCGCTATGTGGCCAGGCTTGACGCGGACGGCGCGTCGGTGGGTCTGCACGAGCTGCCGGCGGCACACGCGTTCGCCAACCTGCGCCTGACCGACAACGTGGTGCAGTTCCGCACCCGCCGCTACTGTGACAATCCGCTGGTGGTGCAGGGGCCCGGCGCGGGACCGGAGGTCACGGCTGCAGGCGTGTTTGCCGACCTGCTGCGGGTGGCGGCCGGTGAAGGGGCGCGCCTGTGATCGCACGTGCATTCGCGCCGGCATCGGTGGCCAATGTGGCAGTGGGGTTCGACATTCTGGGCCATGCCATCGCCGGTATCGGCGACACGGTCAGCGTGCGCCGCATCGATGAGCCTGCGGTGCGTATCGCGGCGATCCGTGGCAGTGCGGTCGAGCTTCCACTGGAGGCAGCGGGCAACACGGCTGGCGCGGCACTGCTGTCACTGCGCGAAGGCCTGGGCCTGGGCTACGGGTTCGAGCTGGAGATCGACAAGGGCATTCCGTTCGGCTCCGGCATGGGTGGCTCAGCAGCATCCTGCGTCGCGGCACTGGTTGCAGCCAACGCGCTGCTGGATGCGCCGCTGCCACGCGCCGCCCTGTATCCGCACGCGCTCGACGGCGAAGCGGTGGCCAGCGGCGGTCGCCATGGCGACAACGTCGGACCCTTGCTGGCGGGCGGGCTGGCGCTGTGCACCGCCGACAGGGTGGTGTCGGTGCCGGTGCCTGCGTGCTGGCACAGCCTGCTGGTGCATCCGCATGCCGTGCTGGAAACGCGCAGGGCACGGCAGGCGCTGCAGGGCAGTTACGCGCTGCGCGAGTTTGTCGCCCAGAGCGCGAATCTGGCCCTGGTCCTCAGCGGCTGCCATCGCGGCGATGCCACGCTGGTGCGCGCCGGCTTGCGCGATGTGCTGATCGAGCCACGACGTGCCGGCCTGATCGCGGGATTCGAGGCAGCGCGTGACGCCGCGCTGTCGGCGGGCGCAATGGGCGCGGGTATTTCCGGTGCCGGTCCCAGCGTGTTCGCCTGGTTCGAAGATGCGGTGCAGGCGCAGGCTGCCGCAGGGCAGGTTCGGGCGGCATTTGCGGCTGCCGGCTTCGACAGTGACGCGTGGGTCTCGCCGTTGGACGCGGCGGGAGCACGACTGTGCTGACTTCTTTCCTCTCATTGGATACCGATCCCATGCAATTCGTTTCCACCCGCGGCCAGTCGCCGGCCGTCGGCCTGAGTGCCGCCATCGCCGCCGGCCTCGCCCCCGATGGGGGGCTGTATGTGCCCAGCGCCTTGCCTGCGCCGCATCATGTGCAGCAGGGCGAGACCGTCGCCGAAACCGCCGCCGATCTGCTGGCACCCTTCTTCGACGGCGACGCGCTGCAGGAGGCGCTGCCTTCGATCTGCCGTGAGGCGTTAGATTTTCCGGTGCCGTTGCGTCCGCTTGGCGGTGGCGACTACGTCCTCGAGCTGTTCCATGGTCCCACTGCGGCCTTCAAGGACATCGGCGCACGTTTCCTGGCAGGCGCGCTGTCGAGGCTGCAGGCGGGCAAGGGACGCGACCTGACGATCGTCGTTGCCACGTCCGGTGATACCGGTGCCGCCGTGGCGGCGGCCTTCCATCGCCAACCGGGCGTGCGCGTGGTGGTGCTGTATCCGGATGGCCGGGTATCGCCGCGCCAGGCGCACCAGCTCGGCTGCTTCGGCGACAACATCCAGGCGCTGCGCGTGGCGGGTTCGTTCGACGACTGCCAGGCCATGGTCAAGCAGGCGCTGGCCGATCGGGCGTTGCAGGCGGACGTGCCGCTGAGTTCGGCCAACAGCATCAGCCTGGGGCGTCTTCTGCCACAGATGAGCTACTACGCGCATGCGGCACTCGTCCATCATGGGCAGCATCGGCGCCGGCTCAATCTGGTGGTGCCGACCGGCAACCTGGGCAACGCGATGGCTGCGGTGCTCGCACGCACGCTGGGGGTTCCCATCGGCCAGATCGTGCTGGCCACCAATGCCAATGATGTGCTGCCGAAGTACTTCGAGGGCGGCGCGTATCAGCCGCAGGCCAGTGTCGCCACGGTCGCCAATGCGATGGATGTGGGCGCGCCGAGCAACTTCGAGCGCCTGCGGTGGCTGTACGACGGCGACGATGCCGAACTGCGCGCAGCCCTCCGTGCTTTCGCGGTGGATGATGTGACCATCCGCGCCACCATCGCCAGTGCGCACGCCAGCGGGGGCGAGCTGTTCTGCCCGCATACCGCGACGGCAGTGAAGGTGCTGAAGGACCTCCGCGCGGGCGGGGCGAAGGGCGACTGGGCGGTGGTGGCAACCGCGCACCCGGCCAAGTTCGAGGCGGTGGTGGAGCCATTGATCGGCGAAGCAGTGCCGGTGCCTCCGGCGCTGGCGGCGCTGCTGCAGCGTCCCGCGCATGCGGAACCGCTGGCTGCCGACTATGCGGCGCTGCGCGAGGTGCTGCTGCGTTGACCCACAGGCGCCGGACACGGCGCGGCGTCGTCTGAAGCAAGGGGCAGGGTGGGGCGCCCGGTACCACCGGGCGCAGGTCGTGGCGCGACGCTCAAGCCTGGACGTCGCCCGCCAGCTGGCGCAGCCCGTCCTCGTCGAGGATCTCCACGACGTTCAGATGCGGCAGCGCGATCAGCGCCTGCTGACGCAGCTTGGTGAAGGTGCGGCTGACTGTCTCCATGGTCAGGCCGAGGTGGTCGGCGATGTCGCCGCGCCCCATCGGCAGCGAGACGCGCAGGCCGTCGCCGCCCAGTCGCGCCTCGCGCGCGGCCAGGCGCAGCAGGAAGTCAGCCAGCTTTTCCGCAGGCTGCAGCCGCGCCAGGGCGAGGGCCGCATCCTGCGCAGCGTCCAGCTCCTGGCAGGCGCGTTGCAGCAGCTTGCGCTCCAGGTGCGGATAACGCCCGCGCAGCGCCTTCATCTGCGGCAGCGCGACGCGGCAGACCCGGCTGTCAGCGATCGCCTCGATGTCGTAGCGGTGATGGTCGCTGCCGCTCAGGCCCAGGTAGTCGCCCGGCAGCACGAAGCCATTGATCTGGCGGCGGCCGTCGGCCAGCGTCCGCACCAGGCGCAGTGCGCCGGCGGTCAATGTATAGACATGCTGGCGCTCTTCGCCGGTGCGGGCGAGGGTGCTGCCCATCGTCACCGCCTGCGAGACGGTCACCTGTTCAAGTGCCTGCACTTCATCAGGAGACAGCGCCGAACACACCGCCAGGTGGCGGACCGAGCAGTGCAGGCAGTCCAGCGTGGAGCAGGACTGCCCGGCGGTGTCGTTGTTGGCGGACGGGGCGCCGGAAGGCCGGGACATGGTGCGTGGGCGTATCGCGGGCGGGGAGGGCCTTATGATACTTCAAGCGGCTGTTCGACCCTGCGTCAGGCGGCCGCGCGCTCCAGGGCGCTAGAATGTCGCCCCCTCCCACGTCCCGTTCCAGCAGGAGTTGCTCCCGTGATCAAGCCCCGTACCCCGCCCGGCACCCTTGAGCTGCTGCCGCGCGAGCAGATTGCGTTCCAGCGCATGCTGGACGTCATCCGCCGCAACTACGAGCGCTTCGGGTTCCTGCCGGTGGAGACGCCGGTGTTCGAGCTGTCCGATGTGCTGCTGACCAAGTCCGGTGGCGAGACCGAGCGCCAGGTGTACTTCGTGCAGTCCACCGGTGCGCTGGCCAATGCCGCCGAGTCGGGTGACCGCTCGCTTCCGGAAATGGCCCTGCGCTTCGATCTGACCGTGCCGCTGGCGCGTTATGTGGCTGAGCATGAGCACGAACTGACGTTCCCGTTCCGGCGCTACCAGATGCAGCGGGTGTACCGTGGTGAGCGTGCCCAGCGCGGCCGTTTCCGCGAGTTCTACCAGTGCGACATCGACGTGATCGGCAAGGACAGCCTGAGCGTGCGGTACGACGCCGAAGTGCTGGCGGTGATCCACGCGGTGTTCTCGGAGCTGCGCATCGGAGACTTCAGCATCCAGTTGAACAACCGCAAGCTGATGCGTGGCTTCTTCGAAAGCCTGGGCGTGGCCGAGGGCGAGCGCCAGCTGGCGGTGCTGCGTGAAGTGGACAAGCTGGACAAGCGGGGCGCCGACTACGTGCGCGAGACGCTGGTGGGCGACGGGTTCGGCATTCCGGCCGGACAGGTCGAGAAGATCCTGGCATTCGTGGCCGTGCGTTCGCAGGGGCATGCCGATGCGCTGGCCCAGCTTTCGGCGCTGGAGGACGCTGCGGGGTCCTCGGAAACGCTGCGTGCCGGCGTGGCAGAGCTGCGCGAAGTGCTGCAGCTGGTGCAGGCGCTGGGTGTGCCGGAGAGTGCCTACTGCCTCAACTTCTCCATCGCCCGTGGCCTGGATTACTACACCGGCACCGTCTATGAGACCACGCTGACCGACCACCCGCAGATCGGTTCGATCTGCTCCGGCGGCCGCTATGAAGACCTGGCCAGCCACTACAGCAAGTCGAAGCTGCCCGGCGTCGGCATTTCGATCGGCCTGTCGCGCCTGTTCTGGCAGCTGCGTGAGGCGGGCCTGATCGACGGAATCGAGGCCAGCAGCGTGCAGGCGCTGGTGGCGCTGATGGACGAGCAGGGCATGGCGCAGTCACTGGATATCGCCCGCCGCCTGCGGGCCGGTGGCATCAACACCGAAGTGCAGATGGAGCCGAAGAAGATCGGCAAGCAGTTCCAGTACGCGGCCAAGGCGGGCATCCGCTTCGTGGCGCTCGCCGGCGAGGACGAACTGGCGCGGGGGGTGGTGGCGGTGAAGGATCTGCTCCGCGAGCAGCAGTTCGAGGTATCCCGCGAGGAGCTGGCCAGCACCCTGCAGGTGGAACTGGAACAGTCGAAGGTGATGGTGTGAACTGACATTGCCGTGCCGCCGCTCTCCTGATGGGGCGGCGCTGACCTGGAAGACGCCCGCCTCTGGCGGGCGTTTTTCGTTTCCGGAACCTGAATGCTCGGGTGGAGGCGATGGGGTGGTTTGACGCACTGCGCAAGAATGCGCTAATGTACTAGCGCGCTATTACATTGATGCAAGAGATCCGCCCCGTGAAAGCCCGCCCCGACATCGCCGCCAAAGACCCCCAGGCCGATCTGGAAGCCCTGGCCCAGGCGTTCGCGGCCCTGCGTGAGCCGGAGCAGGTCATGGCTTTCCTGCGTGACCTGTGTACTCCGGCCGAACTGGAGGCCATGGCCGACCGCTGGAAAGTGGTGCCGCTCCTGCAGCAGGGGGTGCCGTACCGCGAGATCCACGAACGCACCGGGGTCAGCGTGACCACCACCGGGCGGGTGGCGCGCTCGCTCGAGCATGGCCATCGAGGCTATGCCGCTGCCATCGACCGTCTGGCCTCGCGCTGATCCGCGCCCCGTACCGAACTTCGAGACCTTCCCATGAGTGCAACCCAGGCAGCCCCGGCACGAGACCGGCTGCGTATCGCCATCCAGAAGAGCGGGCGGCTTGCCGAGCCCGCCCGCAACCTGCTCAGTGCCTGCGGCCTGAGCTGGCGCGAAAGCCGTGACAAGCTGTTCTGCTACGGAGAATCGTTGCCGGTGGACCTGCTGCTGGTGCGCGACGACGACATTCCTGGCCTGATTGCCGACGGTGTCTGCGACCTGGGCATCGTCGGTCGCAACGAACTGGACGAGCAGGCCGCCGCGCGTCGCCAGATCGGCCTGCCGGATGCCTATCAGGCCCTGCGGGGGCTGGGTTTCGGCCAGTGCCGGCTGATGCTGGCGGTGCCGGAGGACTGGCAATGGCAGGGGCCGGCGCAGCTGGCCGGCATGCGGATCGCCACCAGCTATCCCGCCATCCTCAAGGCATGGCTGGTTGAGCAGGGCGTGGACGCGCAGGTGGTGGAGCTGTCCGGTTCGGTTGAGATCGCCCCACGGCTGGGCACGGCCGACCTGATCTGCGATCTGGTGTCGAGTGGTGCCACCCTGCGTGCCAACCAGCTTGTGCCGGTGCACAACCTGCTGGACAGCGAGGCGGTGCTGGCCGGTGCGGTGCGCGTGCCCGATGACGCTCGAGCGGGCCTGCGCGCCATGCTGCTGCGCCGTCTCGATGGCGTGGTACAGAAGCAGGACCGCAAGCTGCTGATGTTCCGCGCCAGCGAAGACCGTGTTGATGCCCTGGCCCAGCTGCTGGCCGATGCCGGGCCGCTGGAGCGCCTGCCGGCTGACGGCGGCACGCTGCGGCTGCAGACCATGTGCCCCGGACCACTGAGCTGGCAGCGCATGGAAGAGCTTGAGCGTGCGGGCGCGCAGGGCCTGATGGTGTTGAGCGTGGAGCGGTCGCTGGCATGAATCGTCTGATCTGGTCGCAACTTGATGAGGCTGCGCGCAGCGCGGCACTGACCCGCCCGGTGCAGGCCGTGGCCCAGCAGACGCGCGATGCGGTCGCGACCCTGATCGCGCAGGTGCGCGCGCAGGGCGACGAGGCGCTGCGTGTGATCACCGCACGCTTTGACGGTGTGCAACTGCCGTCTTTTGAAGTGTCTGACGCCGAATTCGCGACTGCCGAAGCGGCGGTGCCAGGCGATCTGCGCCAGGCCATGGTGGAAGCGGCCGGGCGCATCGCGCGCTTCCACAGCGCAGGCATGGGCCAGGGCTATGCGGTGGAGACCGCGCCGGGCGTGGTCTGTGAACGCATGCTGCGGCCGATCGGCCGGGTCGGCCTGTATGTGCCGGCCGGCAGCGCACCGTTGCCGTCCACGGCGTTGATGCTGGGCGTGCCGGCGCAGCTGGCCGGGTGCCCGCAGGTGGTGCTGTGCACACCCCCGCGCGCCGACGGCAGCGCCGATCCGGCGGTGCTGGTGGCTGCCCGGCTGACCGGCGTGCAACGCGTTTTCAAGCTGGGCGGCGCGCAGGCGATCGCTGCGATGGCCTATGGCACCGCCAGCGTTCCGGCCTGCGACAAACTGTTCGGGCCCGGCAACAGCTTCGTCACCGAAGCCAAGCAGCAGGTCGCGCAGAACGGTGCAGCGGCGATCGACATGCCTGCAGGGCCCTCGGAAGTTCTGGTGATTGCCGATGCCGGTGCCAATCCGGCGTTTGTGGCTGCCGATCTGCTGTCGCAGGCCGAACACGGCCCCGATTCGCAGGTGCTGCTGCTGACCGATGATGCCGCGATGCTGGCCGCGGTCGAGTCCGAAGTGGAACGCCAGGTCGCGCTGCTGCCGCGGCAGGATATCGCCCGCCAGGCGCTTTCGGCGTCGCGCCTGATCCTGGTCGACACGCTGGCCGATGCCTTCGCGATCAGCAACCGCTACGCCCCTGAGCACCTTATCCTGGCCCTGCGCGAACCACGCGGCTGGCTTGATCGGGTGCAGGCCGCAGGCTCGGTGTTCCTGGGTGATTACACCCCCGAGGCATTGGGCGACTACTGCAGTGGTACCAACCATGTGCTGCCCACCGCAGGCGCCGCACGTGCGTACAGTGGTGTCAGCGTGGCCAGCTTCCAGAACTTCATCAGCGTGCAGAGTGCCAGCGCCGCCGGGTTGGCGGCGATCGGCGGCTGCGCGCGCACCCTTGCCAGCGCCGAAGGGCTGGACGCGCACGAGCGCGCCGTTGCCCTGCGCATGGAGGTGGCTGCATGAATGCCGGGATCGACGAGGTACTGGCGCTGGTGCGCGCCGACCTGCAGGCCTTTGCAGGTTACAGCTCGGCGCGCAGTGCGGCAGTGCAGGGCGATGTCTGGCTGAACGCCAACGAATCGGCCTGGGCCAACCCCGCGGACGCCGAGGGCCGCAGCCGGCGCTATCCAGAGCCCCAGCCACAGGCGTTGCGCGATGGACTGGCTTCGCTGTACGGCGTGCAGCCGCAACAGGTGCTGGTTGGGCGTGGCAGCGATGAAGCCATCGACCTGCTGGTGCGTGCGCTGTGCGTGCCGGGGCGCGATGGTGTGCTGGTCACACCGCCGGTGTTCGGTATGTATGCAGTCTGTGCACGGCTGCAGGGCGCGCCTCTGATCGAGGTGCCTCTGGTCGATGCCGCCGACGGCCTGCGCGCTGACCTGGATGCGGTGATCGAATCGGCCAGAGCGCGCAATGCGAAGCTGGTGTTTCTGTGTGCGCCCTCCAACCCGGCCGGCAGCGATATCGCCCTGGCCGACATCGAGCGTGTGGCCGAAGCCTTGCGCGGTCGGGCGCTGGTCGTGGTCGATGAAGCCTATGTCGAGTACGCGCAGCGTCCTTCGGCGACCTCCCTGCTTGCCACGCACGCCAATGTGGCAGTGCTGCGTACGCTTTCAAAGGCCCATGCGCTGGCGGCCGCACGGATCGGAACGTTGATCGCCGCAGCGGAACTGATCGCGGTGCTGCGTCGCTGCCAGGCACCGTATCCGGTGCCGACGCCGTGCGCGGAACTGGCGGTGCAGGCGCTGCAGCCGGGAGCGCTGGCACGCACACGCGAGCGCGTGGCCACCGTGATCACCGAACGCGAGCGCCTGCGTACTGCGCTGCAGGGCCTGCCTGGCGTACGCCAGGTCCATGCGTCCGCAGGCAACTACCTGCTGGTGCGCTTTGCCGATGCCCAGGGCGCGTTCGATGCGTTGCTGGCGGCCGGCGTGGTGGTGCGCGACCAGCGTGCAGCCCCGCAGCTGGACGATGCGCTGCGGATCAGCATCGGCAGCCCCGAAGAGAATGACCGCGTGCTTGCGGCCCTGTCGGCCCGGAGGGCCGTTGCATGACCCCGATCCTGTTCATCGACCGCGACGGCACCCTCATCGAGGAACCTTCCGACTTCCAGATCGACGCCTATGAGAAGCTGCGCTTCGTGCCGCAGGTGATTCCGGCACTGCTGAAGCTGCGTGATGCCGGCTACCAGTTCGTCATCGTCACCAACCAGGATGGCCTCGGCAGCGAGGGCTATCCGCGCGCCAGCTTCGACGGACCGAACGATCTGATGTTGCAGATCTTCGAAAGCCAGGGCATCGTGTTTCGTGACGTGCTGATCGACTGCAGCTGGCCGCAGGACAATGCCCCGACCCGCAAGCCCGGCATCGGCCTGATGACGGCCTACCTGCAGGACCGCAGCATCGACTGGGCACGCTCGGCGATGGTCGGCGACCGCATCACCGACCTGCAGTTCGCCGACAACCTCAACATCCGTGGCTTCCAGTTGCGCACGGAGCAGTTCGGCGGTGACTGGGACTGGCCGGGCATCGCCCACGCACTGGCCGATGCACCGCGCACGGCCGTGGTCCAGCGCAACACGAAGGAAACGAAGATCCGCGTCGAGCTGGATCTGGATCGCGCCGGTGACGCCAACATCCGCACCGGGTTGCCGTTCTTCGACCACATGCTGGAACAGATCGGCAAGCACGGTGGTTTTGCGCTGGACATCCGCGCCGAGGGCGACCTGCACATCGACGAGCATCACACCATCGAGGACACAGGGCTGGCGCTGGGCCAGGCGCTGCGCGAAGCCTTGGGTGACAAGCGCGGCATCGGCCGCTACGGGTTCACCCTGCCGATGGACGAGACCCTGGCCAGCGCAGCGCTGGACTTCAGTGGCCGGCCCTATTTCGTCTTCGAGGGCGAGTTCAAGCGTGAGCGCGTTGGCGACATGCCGACCGAACTGGTGCCGCATTTCTTCCGTTCGCTGTGCGATGCAAGTGGACTGAATCTCAATCTGCAGGTGCGCGGTGACAATGACCACCACAAGGTGGAGGCCTGTTTCAAGGCGCTGGCCCGCGCGCTGCGCCCGGCACTGGCGCGCCAGGGCACGGCGCTGCCCTCGACCAAGGGGGCCCTGTGAGCGAAGTCGCGCTGATCGATGCCGGCGGCGCCAATCTGGGTTCCGTACGCTATGCGCTGGAACGGCTGGGTGCCAGTGTCCGGCTGGTGCGCGACGCAGAGGGGCTGGCGGGCGCACGGCGGGTGATCCTGCCCGGCGTCGGTGCGGCAGGGCCGGGCATGCAGCGCCTGCACGCGCAGGGACTGGTGGAGCCGTTGCGACGGATCGAGGTGCCGTTGATGGGCATCTGCCTGGGCATGCAGCTGCTGTTCGAGCGCTCGGAAGAAGCCGGCGTGGAAGCGCTCGGCCTGATTCCCGGGGTGGTGCGCAAGCTGGTACCGGCGTGCGGCATCCGCGTGCCGCACATGGGCTGGAACCGCCTGCTGCCACTGCGGTCCTCGCTGCTGCTGCGCGATGTGCCTGATCGCGCAAGCGCTTACTTTGTGCACAGCTACGCAGCGCCGTTGAACAGCCATACGGTGGCCGCCTGCGATCACGGCGGCCTGTTCACTGCCGTGGTGGAGCAGGGGCGCTACTTCGGTGCGCAGTTCCATCCCGAACGCTCCGGCGATACCGGATCGCTGATGTTGCGCAACTTCCTCGAGGGCACCGCTGCATGAGTTTCACCGTCTACCCCGCACTGGATATCCGCGAAGGCCGTGTGGTGCGGCTGCGGCAGGGCGATTACGCGCAGGAAACGCACTACGGCGACGATCCCCTGCCGCGCGCGCAGGCATTCGCCGCGCAGGGCGCGCGTTGGATGCATCTGGTCGATCTGGACGCAGCCCGTGCCGGTTGCTACACGCTGGCCCCGCTGCTGGCGGCGGTTCGCACGCAGACGACGTTGCAGGTGCAGACCGGCGGCGGTGTGCGTGGGCGTGATGATGTGGCGCGCATTCTCGATGCGGGCGCGAGCCGGGTGGTGGTAGGGTCGCTGGCAGTGCGCAGGCCCGATGAAGTGGTCGGCTGGCTGCAGGCGTTCGGTGCCGATCACATCACCATCGCGCTGGATGCACGCCGGGACCCTCAGGGCCAATGGCAGCTGCCGGTGCATGGCTGGACCGAGAACGCGGGCGTGACCCTGGATGACCTTGCGCTGCGGTATGCACGGGCGGGCATGCGCCACCTGTTGTGTACCGATATCGCCCGCGACGGCATGCTGGCCGGGCCGAACATCGGCCTGTACCAGCACCTGGTGTCGCTGCTGCCGGGCGTGCAGGTGCAGGCCTCCGGTGGCATCCGCGATGTGGCCGACGTGGCCGATGCGCGTGCTGCCGGCTGTGGCGGTGCCATCCTTGGCAAGGCGCTGCTGGAACAGCGCATGGACCTGGCGGAGGCGCTGGCATGCTGAGTCGCCGCATCATTCCCTGCCTGGACGTGCGCGAAGGACGGGTGGTCAAGGGGGTGCGCTTCCGTGACCACGTGGACATGGGGGATATCGCCGAGCTGGCGCAGCGTTACCGCGGCCAGGGGGCCGATGAGCTGGTGTTCTACGACATCGGCGCCAGCCCCGAGGCGCGTTCGGTCGATGTGGCCTGGGTCGAGCGCATCGCACGGCTGATCGATATCCCGTTCTGCGTAGCCGGTGGCATCGACAGCGTGGAAACCGCACGTCGGGTGCTGTTTGCCGGTGCCGACAAGATCTCGATCAATTCGCCGGCACTGGGCCGTCCCGCACTGATCGACGAGCTGTCTGCCGAGTTCGGCGTGCAGTGCGTGGTGGTCGGCGTCGACTCGGTGCGCGAGGCCGATGGCGAATGGCGGGTGCGCCGCTTCAGCGGCGACCCGGACAAGACCCGAGCGGTACCCATACGGACGCTGGATTGGATCGTCGAGGCACAGCGCCGCGGCGCAGGCGAGATCGTGCTGAACTGCATGGACAGCGATGGGGTGCGCCGCGGCTACGATGTGGCCCAGCTGCAGCAGGCGCGTGCGTTGTGCCAGGTGCCGCTGATCGCGTCCGGCGGTGCGGGCACGATGGAGCATTTCGCCGAGGCCTTCGACCGCGCCGACGTGGATGGTGCGCTGGCCGCCAGCGTGTTCCACAGCGGCGCCATTGCCATTGCAGACCTGAAGCGCTACCTGCGCGAACAGCAGATCGAGGTACGGGATGTCTATTGAGGTGCGACCGTCGCTGGAGGCCCTGCAGGGGCTGGACTGGAGCAAGGGGGACGGCCTGCTGCCCGCGGTGGTGCAGGACGCCGATACCCTGCAGGTGCTGATGCTGGGTTACGTCAGCGCGGAGTCGCTGGCCGCGACGCTTGCCGTCGGGCACATGACCTTCTACAGCCGCAGCAGGCAGCGCCTGTGGACCAAGGGCGAGCAGTCCGGCAACGTGCTGGCGGTGCAGTCCATCAGCGTGGACTGCGATGCCGATACGCTGCTGGTGCTGGCCCGCCCGGCAGGACCGACCTGCCACACCGGTGCGGAGAGCTGCTTCGACCAGGCGCCGAAGGATTTCCTGGGCGGGCTGGGGCAACTGGTGGCCATGCGTGAAGCACAGCGTCCACCCGGCAGTTACACCACCCGCCTGTTCGAGGACGGCATCCGCCGTATCGCGCAGAAGGTGGGCGAGGAGGGCGTGGAAACCGCTCTGGCCGCGGTCGCACAGGATGACGCGGCGCTGCTGGGCGAGGCTTCGGACCTGCTGTACCACCTGCTGGTGCTGCTGCGCGCACGCGGCCTGTCGCTTGACGACGCGCGCCAGGTGCTGGAAACGCGCCATCGTTGATGGCTGCATGTGGCCCGCGGTCCGCACGCGCTTTCGGCGCCGACGCCGGCCCGGCTGCATCCGCGCGGCAGACAGCCATGGCTCCGCTCTACAATAGGCAGTCCTCTTCTTTGCCGGATTGCCCATGAAATCGCCCGCTGCGTGGCTGTGCTGCCTGTTGCTGACCTCGCCGGCCTGGGCTGCGGATGCGGTTGTCAGCGGCAAGGTCTACCTGGAACGCGACGGCAGGCCCGGCCGTGGTGCGACCGACCCGGGCCTGGCCGGGGTGCAGGTGTCCAACGGCGAGCGCATCGTGAAGACCGCAGCCGATGGCAGCTACAGCCTGCCCGTGCGCGAGGGCCAGACGGTGTTCGTGATCAAGCCGGATGCGTACGCGTTCCCGAAGGCGAGCGACGGGCTGCCGTCGTTCTGGCGTCATTTCCAGCCCAACGGCTCGCCTGCACTGAAGTACGGTGGCATCGCCGCAACCGGCGATGCCACCCGCAACTGGGACTTCGCGCTGCAGACGGATCGTCATGACAACCGGCGTGGTTTCCAGATGCTGGTGTTCACTGATTCACAGACCGCAAGCCTCAAGGACATCGGCTACTACCAGCAGTCCATCGTGGCGCCGCTGGTCGGCCAGACCCGGGCGCGGCTTGGCACGACGCTCGGCGATATCGTCAATGATGACCTGACGCTGTATCCGGCCATCAACAAGGTCACCACGCAGCTGGGCGTGCCGTGGTTCCATGTGCCGGGCAACCACGATCTCGATTTCGATGCCGCCGTCGACGAGCATTCGCTGGACAGCTGGCGCAACGTCTACGGCCCGGACACGTACGCCGTGGAGGAGGGCGGTGCCAGCTTCGTGTTCCTCGATGATGTGGTGTACGACCCGAAGGCGAGGCCGAGCTACGTCGGTGGCCTGCGCGAGGATCAGTTCGCGTTCCTTGCCGCCTACCTCAAGGGTCTGCATCGCGACCGCCTGCTGGTGCTGGGCATGCACATTCCGCTGTTCGATGCAGCGCCGGGTCGTGAGAGCTTCCGGCACGCCGACCGGCAGCGCCTGTTCGACCTGCTCAAGGACTTCCGCAACGTGCTGGTCCTGAGCGGCCACAGCCACACCCAGCAGCATGTCTACCATGGCAAGGCCGAGGGCTGGCACGGCGAAAAACCGCTGCACGAGTACAACGTCGGTGCCAACTGCGGCGCGTTCTGGTCCGGTGTGAAGGATGCTGCCGGTGTGCCGGACAGCACCATGAGCGACGGCACGCCAAAGGGCTACGCGTTGCTGGATGTGGCTGGCAACGGCAGCTATCGCCTGCAGTATCGTGTGGCCGGCGCGCCAGCCAGCGAACAGATCGGCCTGCATGCGCCGAAGGTGCTGCGCCAGGGCGCGTATCCGGCGTGGGGCGTTTACGCCAACGTGTACATGGGTGAGGACGCGAGCGTGGTCGAGTACCGCGTGGACGGTGGGGCATGGCAGCCGATGAAGCAGGTCCGCCAGCCCGACCCGCGGCTGCTGGTGGAGAATGCGGCGGACGACCTGTCCAGCGTGCTGCGCGGTTACGATCGCTCGCCGGAGGCCACCGCTTCGCCGCATCTGTGGCGCGGCGCGCTGCCCACCCACCTGGCCGTGGGCGACCACAGGATCGACGTGCGTTCGACCCAGCCGGATGGTGCGGTATTCACCGCCACCACCCGTTATAGTCTGCAGACCGCAGAGCCCTGATCTGCAGGTGCCGCCGCGCGCTGCGTCCGGGCTGCCGCGACCCGGGCGCTGCGGACAAGGCCATGGCAGGGGCGGCTGCCGGCGCTGCGCCGCGCTAGGCAAAGCGACCCTGATGCCTGAGAATCGGTGCGATTCAATCGATTCAAGCAGGCCAGAGTGACCATCGCAGCAGTGCCACCGGTTTCCACCGACTCCTCCCGCGGCGGTCTTCCGCGAAGCCTGGTCGTCGCCGATGTCGGCGGTACCTTTGCCCGCCTGGCGCTGGCTGAAACGCTGCCGGGACAGGCGCCACGGCTGGGCAGTCATCGCACCTACGCGTGTGCCGATCATTCCAGCCTGGCGGCGATTCTGGCCGACTTCACCCGGAGCCTCGCACTGCCGGTGCGGTCGGCGGTGGTCGCCATCGCCGGCCTGCTCGATGGCGATGTGCTGATCAATGCCAATCTGCCGTGGACGGTGTCGTTGTCCGCCACCCGCGCACAGTCCGGTCTGGACGATCTGCAGCTGATCAATGATTTCGAGGCGGTGGCACTGGCCATTCCCTACCTGCAGGCCGACACCCTGGTTCCATTGAACGGCGATGCCGACCCGGCGATGGCGTTCCCGGCGCTGGTGCTGGGGGCCGGTACCGGCCTGGGCGCGGCGCTGCGCTTCGCCGATGGCGGGCGTCCGGTGCTGCCCAGCGAGATCGGCCACGCTGCCCTGGGGGCCGGCAACGCGCTGGAGCTGGAGGTGCTGGGGAGGCTGCTGCAGCGGTGGCCACATGTGGACAACGAGCGTGTGCTGTCCGGCAGCGGTCTGATGAATCTGTATCCGTGCCTGTGCGAGCTGCGTGGCGTCACTCCGGTGTGGTCCAGCACCGAAGCGCTGATCGGCGCCGCACGCAGCGGCGAAGACGCACTTGCAGTGGAGACGCTGCAGGTGTTCTGCGCCTGGCTGGGCAGCCTGGCCGGCGATGCCGCCATCGCCGTGGGGGCCCGCTCGGTGTACCTGGCGGGCGGCATTTCCACCCACGTGCAGGATTTCCTTGCCGATGGCCGCTTCCGCGAGCGCTTCCTCAACAAGGGCGTGCTGGCCGACGTGCTGCGGCAGGTGCCGGTATGGCGGGTGGAACATGGCCAACTGGGCGTGCTGGGCGCCGCCGTCTGGCACGCGGCGCGGTACCCCGTACACGATTGATCGGTGCTGCCGGCATCGGGCCGGCGACACGTTGCAGACTGGGAGGCAACATGGTGGATCGCAGGCAGTTCCTGCAGGCCGGAGCGCTGGCGGCAGGCATGGCCGCCCTGCCGGGCGTACAGGCACGTGTGCAGGGCGGAGCGAAGGTGGTCTCGACCTGGGATTTCGGTGTGCCGGCCAACCAGGCGGCATGGAAGGTCCTGGCGCAGGGCGGCAGTGCCCTGGACGCAGTGGAGGCCGGCGCACGCTGGGCCGAGAGCGAGCTGTGCAATCCCACCGTGGGCCATTGCGGCAATCCGGATCGGGACGGCGTGCTGAGCCTGGACGCGAGCATCATGGACGGCGATGGCCGCTGCGGTGCGGTGGCCGCGCTGGTCGACATCCCGCACCCGGTGTCGGTGGCCCGCAAAGTGATGGAAAACAGCCCGCACGTGTTGCTGGTGGGTGAAGGGGCGCAGCAGTTCGCCGTGCAGCAGGGCTTCGAGCGCAGGCGTCTGCTGACGCCGCAGGCCGAAGCGGCCTGGCGCGAGTGGTTGAAGACCGAGAAGTACCAGCCCCAGATCAACGCCGAGCGACGTGGCCTTCCCGGCAACAGCGACAACCATGACACCATCGGCATGCTGGCGCTGGATGCCCGGGGCCATCTTGCCGGTGCCTGTACCACCAGCGGCATGGCCTGGAAACTGCACGGCCGGGTTGGCGACAGTCCGATCATCGGCGCCGGCCTGTACGTCGACAACGAGGTCGGTGCTGCCACCGCATCGGGCGTGGGCGAAGAGATGATCCGCAATGCGGCCTCGTTCCTGGTGGTCGAGCTGATGCGCCAGGGTCGAACGCCCGCCCAGGCCTGCCGTGAGGCGATCGACCGCGTGGTACGCAAGCGTCCCGAGGCAAGCAGGACCCTGCAGGTGTGCTTCCTGGCCATGAACAAGCAGGGCGAGGTGGGCGCCTATGCGCTGCATCGCGGTTTCGTCTATGCCGTCTGCGATGCGCAGCGCCAGGACGACCTGCGCGATTCACCGTCGATCTACACGAGCACGCAGGCGTGAGCACGCGGCTCACCCTGGAGATCGCCAGCAACTCGCTGGCTTCGGCGTTGGCCGCGCAGGCCGGTGGTGCCGACCGCATCGAACTGTTCGACAACCTTGCCGAGGGCGGCACCACACCGTCGTTCGCCAGCATCGCCATGGCCCGCGAACGCCTGTCGATTCCGCTGTTCGTGCTGGTGCGGCCGCGGCCGGGTGATTTCCACTACGACGCCCTGGAGGCCGAGCTGATGCTGCGCGATATCGCACAGTGCCGTGCGCTGGGCTGCGATGGCGTGGTGATCGGTGCGTTGGACCGGCAGGGCGATATCGATCTGCCCCTGTGCCGCGCGCTCATCCAGGCGGCAGGTCCGCTGCAGGTGACGTTCCACCGTGCCTTCGACGCCGCGCGTGACCTTCCGGCGGCGTTGGAGCAGGTGATCGCTCTGGGGTGCAGCCGTGTATTGACGTCCGGGGGACAGGCCAGCGCGGCTGCCGGTGTCGACGTGCTGGAAGGCCTGGTCGCCCGGGCGGCGGGGCGCATCAGCGTGATGGCGGGTGCTGGCCTGGACCCGGCCAACATCGCTGCGGTGGCGCGGCACAGCGGCTGTGTTGAGCTGCACGCGTCGGCCAAGAGCCGCCGGCACTCGGCCATGCAGTTCCACAACCCGGCACTGCGCGGGCTGGACCCGCACTGGGATCAGACCGATGCCGCAATCGTGGCGGGGCTGCGGCGGGCGCTGGACGGCGATCTGTCCTGATACCGGGCGAAGTCGGTTCCGCGCGGGTCTGCCGCTCGCGTGTCATCAGTTCATCTCCGGCCTGCGGCGGCCAACCTGCGCAAGCCACTGATTCATCTACTTTTCAAGCGGGGACGGCAGCGGATCCGCAGCGGCGTGTTGCGCCGCGGAATGCTCTCTCCGGTTCAGCCGTGCTTTAGTTTGGATCGATCCACAGGGGGGCGCCGGAACCGGCTTGAACCGACCCGGCACCTGGATCTTCCGTAGTGCCGCGCCACCACCCATCCGTGCGACCACACCCTCCGAGAGCGACCACATGGCTCAGTTCGTCCGCAATCGTCGTCACCTGCTGTCCCAGGCCCTGGTCCTGGCCCTGCTTCCGCTGGCTGCCAATGCACAGGAAACCTCAGGTTCGTCCACCAAGGATCTCGACGCGGTCACCGTCACTGGCTCGCGCATCAAGCGCGCCAGCGTCGAAGGCCCAGCTCCCGTCAACGTGATCACCGCGCAGCAGATCCAGAAGGAAGGCTTTGTCAGCGTGTACGATGCGCTGAAGACATTGACCGAAGCCACCGGCACCGTGGAGGCGGCTTCGCAGTGGGGCTCGCACACGCCCAACGCCAGCGGCCTGAATCTGCGCGGGATGGGCCCCAACCGCTCACTGCTGCTGGTCAATGGCCGTCGCGTGGCCGACTACCCGTTGCCCTATGGCGGGGAGACCAATTTCTCCAACTACGGCAACATTCCCGCCGCTGCGGTGGAGCGCATCGAGGTCCTGACCGGCGGCGCCTCTGCGATCTACGGCTCGGATGCCATTGCAGGCGTGGTCAACGTCATCCTGAAGACCCACTACGACGGCGACGAAGTGCGCGTGCGCGGCGGCACCTCCACTGAAGGTGGTCGCGATACCTGGGATCTGTCGTGGGCGGGTGGCAGGACCGGAGACAACTGGAGCGTGACCTACGCGCTGCAGTACACCAAGCGCGATCCGCTGTTCGGCCGTGACCGGTCGCAGATGGATGATGCCGATGATGCGCCGCGCCCCTCCTGGAACATGGAACAGCGCAAGGTCGGTTTCCGTCCTACCGCCGGCCTGGCCCTGATCGACCCGGGTACCGGCCAGCGACTGGCGCCGCCGACCGGCACCTGCGAGAAGTTCGATGGCGAGTACTACACCGCCGATCGACTGGTCTACAACTACAACAACGATACGATCACCAATACCGGGCAGTTGTGTGGCATGACGGCCGACTATGCCAACTGGCTGCTGACCGGTGGTGCCGAGAATGTGTCCGGCAATCTGTATGCCACGTTCGATTTCGACAGCGACCTGCAGGGCTGGACCAACCTGGCGGTGTACCGGTCGGAGGCGATCTGGGGGACCAATCCGCCCAGCGTGACGCTCATCGATGATGACAACGGCTACTACTGGGATGCCAACCGCAACCGCGCGATCCTGGGCGTGCGCCAGTTCACGCCCAACGAAGTGGGCGGCCTGGACACCCTTCGCAACACCAACCGGGAGCTGTCCTGGGACTGGAGTGCAGGCCTGCGCGGGCGCCTGGCGGACCGCTTCGACTGGAGTGCCACCATCGGCCGTTCCTACTACCGCGTGGAAGAGCGGCAGAATGTAGTGGACGAGCAGAAGTCCTATGACTTCTTCCTCGGCCCGCGCCTGGGTACGACGGCGGATGGTGAAGCGATCTACGCACTGGACGAAGCACGCTGGTGGAACCCGCTCACGCCGGACCAGTACTGGCAGATGGGTACGGTGGCGAAGAACCGTGCGTCTTCCTGGGTCAACCAGGCGTCGGCGGACATCACCGGTGAGTTGTTCCAGGGCTGGGCGGGGCCTGTTTCGTTCGCGGCGGTGGCCGAGGTGGCGCAACAGGGATATCACCTCGCTCCCGACCCTCGCGCCGGCATCGATTTCGACCTGCAGAACGTTGATCGCGGTGGCGGCGAGCGCACGCGCTACTCGGCGGGCGTGGAGTTCAAGATTCCACTGCTGGACAGCGTGATCGCCACCGCGGCGGCACGCTATGACCGTTACGGCAGTTACAAGGCCGACGCCAATGTAGAGGCGCTGGACATCGGCAGCCAGAAGGAGACCACCTGGAATGTCGGTCTGGAATGGCGGCCGGTGGAGTCGCTGCTGGTACGCGGTTCCTACGCCACCAGCTTCCACGCGCCTGACATGCACTACCTGCTGGGGCAGCCCAGCAGTTCCGAGGTGCAGACCTATGACCGCCTGCGTTGCATCGAAAGCGGTGCCTATCTGGTCAACAACTGTGGAGTGGGCAATACCGATGTCTGGTACACGTTCGACGTGAATCGTCGCGGTACTCCGCTGCTGCGCTCGGAAACGGGGGATTCATGGACGGTCGGATTCGTCTGGGATGTGATGTCCAATCTTTCGATCAGTGCCGACTACTGGGCGATCAAGCTGGAGGACATGATCGTCGATGTCGGCGCCGACGAGGTGCTGGCCAGCGAAGCGGGCTGCCGCACGGGACTGAACATCGACGGCACGCCGTGGGCCAATCCGGCCGGTGCGGACTACTGCGCCGGCATCCTCGCGCGCGTGAACCGCGACAGCAATGGCCGCCTGGTGTCGATCGAGCGGGGGCCGTTCAACCTGGCCAGCCGGGAGGTCCGCGGTATCGACCTGACCGCGCGTTACCGGTGGGACAGCGCAGCATGGGGAAGCTTCCAGTTCGGCGTGAACTACACCAACCAGCTGTCGACCAAGGAGCAGCGCTATGCCGCGGATCCGAATCCGCAGCGCCGTGACCGCGACCTGCGCAGCAAGCTGCGAGCGAGCCTGGCCTGGCAGCGTGGTCACTGGAACGCGAATGTGTACGCCGACCGCATCGGCTCGGTGCCGGGCGTGCGTTACCACTGGGGCACCGACCGCCTGGACAATCCCGGCGGCTGCCTGCCGTTCTCCGATGGCTACGTACCCAGCGACAGTCCTTCGCTGGACTGCCTGGAACCTGCCACGCGTCCCGATGGTTCGCCGAATCCGAATCCGAACGCCGGCCAGCGCACGGCGCGCTACTACGGCCGGGTTGGACCGTTCATCACCTGGAACGTCAATGTGGGCTATCAGGTGACTGAACGCGCCAAGGTCAATGTGTACGTCAACAACGTCTTCAACTCGGCCAGCTGGAACCACAAGGATCCCTACAAGCTGGACTACGATTTCGCGCCGACCCGGCTGCTCGGTGCGGTTGGCCGCGAGTTCGCGCTGGAATACGTGTTCACGTTCTGAGCCCGCGCCATGGATCCACCCTCGACCGGTGGATCCATGGCCCGCGGATGAAGTGAACGCTGGGTCGGCGGACAGGACAGGCTGGATTTGACCTTCCCACGATGGCAAGGTTTAGCCTGTTCCTGTCCAGAAGGAACCCGGGAATCCAGTCATGAGCCTGCCGCACGCCACCACCGCCGCTTCCGTGCCTGATCCGATCAGCCTGCCCATCGAAGGCATGACCTGCGCGAGCTGCGTAGGCCGGGTCGAGGCCGCGCTGGCCAAGGTGGAGGGGGTCGGCAGCGTCTCGGTGAACCTGGCCACGGAACGTGCCGATATCCGTCCGTCGGGGCCGGTGGACCGCGCCGCCTTGATCCAGGCGGTGCACAAGGTCGGCTATGAGGTTGCGGCCACGACCGTGGAGCTGGCCGTGGAGGGCATGACCTGCGCGTCCTGCGTGGGCCGGGTCGAACGCGCACTGCTGGCCGTGCCGGGCGTGAGCGCGGCGAGCGTCAACCTGGCCACCGAGCGTGCCACCGTTCGCGGCGCAGCAGACGTGGAGGCGCTGCTGGCGGCGATCGACAGGGCGGGCTACGGCGCTCGTCTTCTTGATGGCAGCGCGCAGGCCGATGACGGCGGGGAGAAGAAGGACGCCGAGCGTGCTGAACTCAAACACGCGCTGATACTGGCCAGCGTGCTGGCCCTGCCGGTGTTCGTACTGGAAATGGGATCGCATCTGATCCCGGGCATGCACCACTGGGTGATGTCGACCATCGGGTTGCAGGCCAGCTGGTATGTGCAGTTCGTGCTGACCACGCTGGTTCTGGTAATTCCCGGCCGGCGCTTCTACCAGAAGGGCATTCCGGCACTGCTGCGTTTGGCACCGGACATGAACTCGCTGGTCGCGGTGGGCACCGCGGCGGCGTTCGGCTACTCGGTGATCGCGACCTTCGCACCGCGGCTGCTGCCGCCCGGCACGGTGAACGTCTATTACGAAGCTGCGGCGGTGATCGTCGCGCTGATCCTGCTGGGCCGCTTTCTCGAGGCGCGTGCCAAGGGCCGTACGTCGGAAGCCATCAAGCGGCTGGTCAAGCTCCAGGCCAAGGTCGCCCACGTAGTACGCGATGGTCGGGTGGTCGACGTCCCGGTGGGCGAGGTGGTCAGTGACGACCTCGTGGAAATACGTCCTGGCGAACGCGTCCCGGTGGATGGCGAGGTGGTCGAGGGGCGCAGCTTCGTCGATGAGTCGATGATCAGCGGTGAGCCGGTTCCGGTTGAAAAGGCATCGGGCGCGGCCGTGGTCGGTGGTACGGTCAACCAGCAGGGAGCACTGACCGTGCGTGCCACGGCGGTAGGTGCGCAGACCGTGCTTGCGCAGATCATCCGCCTGGTTGAACAGGCACAGGGGTCGAAACTGCCGATCCAGGCCGTGGTCGACAGGGTCACGCTGTGGTTCGTGCCTGCGGTGATGCTGGCCGCGTTGGCCACCTTCGTGGCGTGGCTGCTGCTCGGGCCGTCCCCGGCGCTTACCTTCGCCCTGGTCAATGCCGTGGCCGTGCTGATCATTGCGTGCCCCTGTGCGATGGGGCTGGCAACGCCGACCTCGATCATGGTCGGCACCGGGCGGGGCGCGGAGATGGGCGTGCTGTTCCGCAAGGGCGAGGCACTGCAGTTGCTGAAGGATGCGCGGGTGGTGGCGGTGGACAAGACCGGAACCCTGACCGAGGGCCGCCCGCGATTGACCGATCTGGAGCTGAGCAACGGTTTTGCGCGAGCGGCGGTGCTGGGCGCGGTCGCGGCCGTTGAATCGCGCTCGGAGCATCCGATCGCACGCGCGATCGTGATGGCCGCCGAGGAGGAGGGCATCTCCGTGCCGGCCCTGCAGGCGTTCGAATCGGTCACCGGCATGGGGGTGCGTGCGATCGTGCAGGGAAGCCGCATTGAAGTCGGGGCCGACCGGTTCATGCGAACGCAGGGCGTTGATATCGATGGCGTTGCCGCGCTGGTGCAGCGTCTGGGAGGTGAAGGAAAGTCGCCGCTGTACGCCGCCTTCGATGGCCGGCTGGCAGCGGTGATCGCAGTGTCCGACCCGATCAGGACGAGCACGCCGGCCGCCGTCACCGCACTGCATGAGCTGGGACTGAAGGTGGCGATGATCACCGGCGACAATGCCCGCACCGCACAGGCGATCGCGCGCCAGTTGGGCATCGACGAGGTCGTGGCCGAAGTGCTGCCCGAAGGCAAGGTGGAGGCGGTGCGACGCCTCAAGGCTGCGCATGGTCACGTCGCCTTCGTCGGCGACGGCATCAACGATGCGCCGGCGCTGGCGGAGGCGGATGTGGGCCTGGCCATCGGCACCGGTACCGATGTGGCGGTGGAATCGGCCGATGTAGTGCTGATGTCCGGCAGTCTGCTGGGCGTGCCCAATGCCATCGCGCTGTCCAGGGCCACCCTTGGCAACATCCGGCAGAATCTGTTCTGGGCCTTCGCCTACAACACCGCTCTGATTCCGGTGGCCGCCGGCGTGCTGTATCCGGCTTTCGGCATCCTGCTGTCGCCTGTATTCGCCGCCGGTGCGATGGCACTGTCCAGCGTGTTCGTGCTGGGCAATGCACTGCGCCTGCGTCGCTTCCGGGCGCCGATGGCCGACGCCGCCAGCCACCGAAAAGGAGACTGTCTTGAACATCGGTGAGGCCGCGAAGGCATCGAGCGTTTCGGCGAAGATGATCCGCTACTACGAGCAGATCGGGCTGATTCCTGCTGCCGACCGTACGGCATCCGGCTACCGGGCCTATTCGCACGCCGACGTGCATCGACTGCGGTTCATACGCCGCGCGCGGGACCTGGGATTCTCGGTCGCGGAGATCACGGATCTGCTGGGCCTGTGGAACGATACCTCGCGCCACAGCGCCGACGTCAAGCGCCTGGCCGAGCAGCACATCGATGATCTCGAGCAGCGCATCGACCACATGCGGCAGATGGCCGATACGCTGAAGTCGCTGATCAGCTGCTGTGCGGGCGACGAGCGGCCGGAGTGCCCGATCCTGCAGCGGCTGGAGGAGGGCGAGGAAGGCGCGGAGCCAGTCGCGGCGCGGCGGCGGCAGGCGCGCCGGAGCTGAGCCGCGGGGCGCAGGGGCCTTCGCACCTGCGCGGCGGGAGTGCTGTGGCTCCTTCAGAAGGACGTGGGCATCGCCCGGAGCCGGGCGATCAGGCGGTGCGCGGCGGGAAGCCTGCGTCCTTCACAGCGGCGAAGATCTCCGCTTCGCTGGCCGTGGTCTGCACCTGCACGCGGCCTGTCGGCGGATCGGCGACCACGCGTGCCTGCGGATCAACGCTCTGGATCGCGCGGGTCACGCTGCGCGCGCATCCGCCGCAGGTCATGCCGTCAACATGGAAGTCCATCTGTAGCTCCTTCGGTTCCGGGGAATGCAGCCAGTGTGCACCTTCCAGCGATGGCAGGGTCAAGTGATGCCTCCGCGATGCCCATGAAAAACGGCAGCCACCTGTACCAGCGTGGCTGCCGTGGAGGAATGTCCCCGCGCCGGGCGGGGCGACTGCCTTAGAACTTCCAGGTCGCGCCGAAGTACAGCTGGCGGCCCGCGTAGGTATTGGAGATCAGGCGGGCCTTGGTGTCATTGCCCAGATGCACGCGCTGCTCGGACTTGGTGGCGTTGATCACCGACGCGGTCAGGGTCCACTCCGGGGTGAGGTTGTAGGCCACGTTGAGATCAAGCTGGTCGTACGGCTCGGTGTAGACCGTCATGCCGTTGTTCAGTCCGCCGACCACCTGGCCGCGACGGTTGTACGAGGCGCGGGCAAGGAACTTGTCGTTCTCGTAGAACACCGTCACGTTGGCCTGGTTCTTGGCGCTGCCGACCAGCGGCGACGAGCCGATGTTCTGCCCATCCAGCACGATCGAGGCCAGGTTGGTGTCGTTGTAGGTGTAGTTCGCCTGCACGCCGACGCCGAAATCGAAGGTGTACTGGCCGTACAGCTCCACGCCCTGCGACACACCGTCCTGGCCGTTGGCACGGGTCTCGTAGTCCTGCACGGTCACGGTTTCGCCACCGACCTGCATCTGCATGTCGCGCACGACAGGCACGGTGAAGTTGTCCACGTTCTTGCGGAACAGGCCCACGCCGGCCACCGCGCCCGGCTGGAAGTACCACTCCAGGCCGAGGTCGAACTGGGTGGCCTCGAAGGGTTCAAGCTGCTTGTTGCTGCCGTCGCCGGTCCAGCCCGGGGTCGGTGCACCGCCGGCCACGCGGCGGTCGTTGACGTACTCCTCGCTGTAGTAGCGCAGGCTGCCCGGAGCGCCGATCTCGGTGTAGCCGGGGCGTGCGATGACCTTCGAGGCGGCGCCGCGCAGCAGCAGGGTATCGGTGATGTCCCAGGCGATGTTGAAGCTCGGCAGGACGTCGGTGTAGGTGCGGTCCACGCCCAGCAGCTCGAAACTCTTGCTCTGTGCCAAGTTGTAGGGCAGGCGCACGAAACCGCTCTCGCAGCTGTAGTTCGGGTAGGCCGCCGCGGCCGGGTCGGAGCACGCCATCGGTGCGCCTGCGGCGTTGTCGAGGAAGTAGTCGTCGAAACGCTCGATCGAATCGGTGGACTGCGCCAGCTGCTTGGTGCGCACCACGCGCACGCCCACGTTGCCGCGCACCCGCTCGGTGCGGAAGTTGGCCTGGAAGTAGCCCGAGTAGATCTTCTCGTTGACGTTGTAGATGAAGTCGTCCTCGACACGGTTGTGCGAACCGCCGTAGGTCTTGTTCAGGTAATCGATGTAGGCCGGATAGTTGATGCCCGGGAACACGTTGGTATTGAAGCCGCCGGGGATGTTGCTGATCGGGTTGGACAGGAAGAAGCCGGGCTGGGCGATATTGGCCGTAGGGTCGCAGCCGCTCTGGTAGCGGTTGTTGTCGTAGTCCGACGGGTCTCGGCCCTGGCACACCCAGTAGGTATTGCCGGTGTTGCGGTGCACCGTGCCGTCACGATACTTGGCACCGAACTGGATCGAGTCCAGCCAGCCGGATTCGAACAGCTTGGTGACATCGGCCTGGAAATAGTTCTGCTTGATCTCGGTCTGCTTCCAGGACGAGTCGGTCGAACCGGTGTCGATCTCGGCGATGCCGGCCATGAGCTGCTGCTGCAGGTCGGGTGCGAAGGTGCCCGACGGCGTGCCGGTCAGGTCCCAGGAGGTGCTGCTGGACGATTCCCACACGCCATTGGTCTGCCGACGCGGTTTGGCTGACATGCGGAAGTTCATCGAGGGGCCGCCTTCGGACCAGGTACGGCCGCCGGTGAACGACGCCTTCCACAGCGGGCTGATATCCCAGTCGATGCTGAGGTCGGCGGTCTGCGAGAGCGCCTTTTCGCGGCTGTAGCCGCCGGTGAGCTGCGGGGTCGGAATGGTGCAGTCATCGGGGCCCCAGCCCCCCGGCTCGAGCCCGGCCGCTTCGGCCTCGGCTTCATTGCAGTAATAGGTCTTGCCGGCCAGCTTCTCGAACTGCGCGCCGGTGACGACGGTGCCGCTGGGATCGAAGTCCAGCCCGTTGAGCATGCGGCCGCCGGCCCAGTTGCCGTCACCATTGAAGCGGGCCATGCTCCACTCCGGCACCTTCAGCATGTGCTGGGCGTAGTTGCCCTCCAGCTCGAAGCGGAAGTAGTTGGCCGTCATGGTCACGTTGTCGACCGGCTTGAACTGGAAGGTCAGCTGCCCGCCCTTGCGCTCGCGCGTTTCCTCCTTCACCGCGAAATTGACCGATGTCGGCATGAAGAAGTCGGTGTAGTTGCGACCGTTCTGGTTGTTGAAGCCGGAGTTGCCCCACCAGTACTCGATGCCGTCCTGCAGCATGGGGTTGCCATGCACGTCGCGCGCATCGGTATCGGTGCCGTACCACTGATAGTTCTCGGTGGTGACTTCCATGGTGCGGCTGGTGCGTTTCTGCTGGGTCACGCCGACCAGCACGCCGAAACGCTCGTCCTTGCTGTGCCACGAGTACAGTGCGGAGGCCTGCGGATCGATGTCGTGACTGGTGTCTGACGAGGTGCCTTCAAGGGTGACGAAGCCCGAGTTGGACTCCATGTCCAGAGGGCGCCGGGTGTGCAGGATGACCGTGCCGCCGATGCCGCCTTCATCGATGCGCGCTTCCGGCGATTTGAACAGCTCGGCGCTGGACAGCATGTTGGACGGCAGAAGGGTGTAGTTGAAAGAGCGGGTCGCCTCGTCGTTGGTCTCGGAGGTGGCGACGTAGTTGCCGTTCAACTGGGTCAGCGTCAGGTCTGCAGCGAGGCCGCGCACGCTGACCGTCTTGCCTTCGCCGCCGTCGCGGGTGATGACCACGCCCGGTACGCGCTGCAGCGCGTCGGCCACGTTCTTGTCGGGGAACTTGCCGACGTCTTCGGCCGTGATTACTTCGACCACGGCGTTGGCGTCGCGCTTCTGCTCAAGGCTCTTTTCGATGGCGTAGCGGTAGCCGGTGACCTGGACGCTGTCCAGGGTGGTGGCATCGGGCGTGCCGGTGGTGGCCTGCTGCGCCGCGGCGCCCGCCGGCAGGACGGCAGCGGCCAATGCCAGCGCGATGGCCAGCGACAGTGCGTCCTGGCCATGCATGCGTTTTGAGTGACTCATTCCCATCTCTCCCTCTCTCCTGGATTGATCCGGTGACGTGTGACGTGGTGCGGATGACTTGAATCGATCTAATCTGTGGTGATGCCGGTGCGGTCGCTACGCAGTTGCAACTGCATCCTTTGTCTGTGCCGGCCCGTCCTGTCGCTGCTTCCCCAAACTCCCGGCCACCGCAACGTCGTCTTGGATCGATCTAAGCGATGGGCGGGCGTTTTTTAGCATGGGTTGCCCGTCGGCGCATGCTGCTGCGCAATATGGTATTGCCGTGGCGGGGGCATGACGTTTTTCTGAATCGGCTGGAAACGTTTTCTCGCGCGATTCCCCGGCAGGCCGGCCAAGAGGCCGCGCGGCGGGACGTATGCTGCGGCGCAGAATGCATTGGCGCGAATCGCCATGCTCTACTTGAATCGATCTAAATTCACGGTTGCGCGGGTCTCGCGCCATTCCACGGGGAGCAGGCTGCCTGCAGGCAGCGCTCAGCGGAAGGCGTTGCAGGCTCCAGCCGTCTGCCACCGCACCATCGACCACAGGAACCCGACATGCGCCCAGTGCCGTCCGCTCCCGCTGTCCCCTCGACGCCGCGCCCGTTGACGCGATTGGCCTGGCTACTCGCACTGGCGATGTCGCCGGTGCTGCTGCAGGCCGCCCCGGCCGCACTCGAGCGCGAGGTGAACACCTTCATCGGCAGCAAGGACGATGGCAACACGTTCCCGGGCGCCTCGGCACCCTTCGGCCTGATCCAGGTCAGCCCCATCGGCAGCCACTATTCGGGGTGGCGCTACGACGACGAGAAGATCCGTGGCTTCGGCCACTCCTTCCTGTCCGGTGCCGGGTGCTGGGAGCAGGGCGGCCAGGTCTCGGTCCTGCCCGTGACCGGCAGCATCGGTCCCGGTGGCGATTTCGACACCGCCGACGCCAAGAGCTTCAACCACAAGACCTATGCCGCGTCGTACACGCATGACGGCGAAATCGGCCAGGCCGGCTACTACAAGGTGCGCCTGACCAGCTACGGTGGCGTCGATGCCGAGGCGACCGCGCGCACCCGTGCCGCCGCCGAGCGCTACACCTTCAGCCAGCGAAGCGGCGATGGCCACGTGCTGGTGAATGTCGGCCAGGCGAATGAACGCCATTCGGTGATCGGCAGCGTGATCGACGTGGTCGGCGACCGCGTGGTCGAGGGCAAGCTGGTCACCAAGAGTTTCTGCGGTGGCCACCAGTACACGACGTGGTTCCGCATCGAGTTCGATCGCCCGTTCAAGGCGCATGGGACCTGGGGCGAGGCCGGTGGCCTGCCGGGGGCGCGCCACAGCATGGAAGGCGAGCAGAAGCCGAACGGTGCCTGGTTGAGCTTCGACCTGGCCAAGGGGCAGTCGGTCACGGCGGTGAGCGCGATTTCGCATGTCGATGCCGAAGGCGCGCGCACCAACCTGCGCACCGAGGGCATGCAGGGCGGAGCGCTGATGGGCTTCGACCGCATGCGCGCGCTGTCGCAGCAGGCGTGGCGCGAGGAGCTGGGCCGGGTGCGCGTGCAGGGCGGCAGTGCTGATGACCGCACGGTGTTCTACAGCGCCGCCTACCACGCGCTGCTGCAGCCGCTGACCGGCAGCGATGCCGACGGCCGCTACCGCGGCTACGACGATGGCATCCATCGCGCGGATGGCTGGACCTACTACGAGTACTTCTCGCTGTGGGATACCTACCGTGCGCAGAACCAATGGCTGGCGCTGACCCGCCCCGATGTGGCGCGTGACATCGGCCGCACGCTGCTGGCGATCGACGAGCAGGGGGGCTGGCTGCCACGCTGGGGTTACGCCAACTTTGAGACGAACATCATGACCGGCGATCCGGTGACCCCGTTCATGGTCGACCTGTGGCGTTTCGGTGCGTTCAAGGGCCGTGAATCGCAGGCGTGGGATGCGCTGCGCCGCAATGCGTTCGGCACCCCGCCGTTGAATTCCCGTCATGCGGGCCGGTCGGGCAATCCGACCTATCTGGACAAGGGCTACGTGGTCTACGACCGTGCGTTCCCGTCCAAGGGCATGGACGTCGATCCGCATCACGGCGGCTCGGCCACTCTGGAATATGCACTGGCCGACTGCGCGCTTTCGCAGATGGCCGATAGCCTGGGTCACGCGCGGGATGCGGCGACCCTGCGAGAGCGCGGCCGCAACTGGCGCAAGGTGTGGGACCCGCAGGTCCGCGACGCCGAGACCGGCTTCAGCGGCTTCCCGCGGCCTCGTACCGAGGACGGGCAGTGGTACACCCCGGCCGACGGGCACTACAGCCCACGTTCCCACCACGGCTTCCATGAAGGCACCGCGTGGCAGTACCAGTGGCTGGCGCAGCAGGACATGCCGGGGCTGGTCGAGGCGATGGACGGTCGTGAGCAGGCCGGGCGCCGGCTCGATGCCTTCTTCGCGATGGATGCACTGCAGGCCGACCCGCTCAATGCCGCGCGGCGCGAATGGGTGGTCGGGCCCTACAGCTACTACAACCAGTTCCGCTACAACCCGAACAACGAACCCGATCTGCACGCGCCGTGGCTCTACACCCTGATCGGCCAGCCGTGGAAGACCGCCGCGGTGGTGCGGGCCGCGCAGCAGCTGTTCACCAATGCGCCCAATGGCGTGACCGGCAACGACGATCTTGGAACGATGTCGGCGTGGTACCTGTTCAGTGCGATCGGCATGTACCCGGCAGTACCGGGCAGTGGCCAGTTCCTGCTGCATACGCCGCGCTTTGCCCGGGTCGAGGTCGACATGGGCAATGGCCGCACCCTGCGCATCGATGCCCCGGGGGCGGACGGCCGCCGCCTGCAGTACGTGCAGGGCGTGCAGGTCGATGGCCAGGCGCATGCCCCGGTCTGGCTGGACTGGGAGCGCCTGCAGCAGGGCCCGCGCCTGCACTTCGCCCTCGACGCGCAGGCGCCGACCCAGGGGTGGGGCACGGCGGTCAAGGATCTGCCGGTGTCCTGGTGCGCGGCACCTGGCAGCCAGCTGCGTTGATCGGGGCTGTGCCGTTCGCGGCGACCCAGCGAACGGCACGGCACGAGACGGCCGCGATCCATTAGGCTTGAGCCCTCAGCGGAGCCCGGGAATACGATGAACGACAACGGCAGCAGCACTTCCAGCAAACGCGCCGGCAAGGCAGTGACGGTGACCGACATCGCGCGCGCCATCGGCGTATCGCGGGCGACCGTGTCGCTGGTGCTGCGCGGCAGCCCGCTGGTCAACGTCGATACCCGGGCCAAGGTCGAGGCCGAGCTGCGGCGCCAGCGCTATGTCTACAACCGCGCAGCAGCCAACCTGCGGCGGCGCACGTCCTCCAGCATCGCACTGGTGATCAACGACCTGTCCAATCCATTCTTCGCCGAATTCGCCTCCGGCGTCGACGAGGCGCTGGGTGGGCGTGGCTACGTGACCCTGCTGGGCAGCACCGGCGAATCGCCGGAACGCCAGCAGGCGGTGCTGTCCACGCTGATGGAACACACCCCGGCGGGGCTGATCCTGTCGCCGGCCGAAGGCAGCGATGCCACGCAGCTGCGCCAGGCACTGGGAGCCAATGCCAACGTCCTGCTGTTCAACCGTGAGCTGGACGGGGCCGATTGGGACTTCCTGACGCTGGACAACCAGCATGGGGCCTATCTGGCCACCCGCCACCTGATCGAGCGCGGCCATCGCCATATCGCCTTCTTCGGCGGCCACGCGGCGTCCAGTTCCTGCCACCAGCGCCGTGCCGGCTTCCAGCAGGCGCTGGCTGAGGCTGGACTGTCGCTGCCACCCGGCTGGATGATCGAATCGGCGCCGAACCGGCTGGAGGCGGCTGCACGCACCGACGAGCTGTTCGCCGATGGCCATCGGCCGAGCGCAGCGGTCTGCTACAACGACACCGTCGCGCTGGGGCTGATGCTGGGCTTGAACTCGCGCGGCATCCGGCCGGGCGGCGATTTCGCTGTCACCGGCTTCGACGATATTTCCGAGGCTTCGGTGGCGGTGCCACCGTTGACGACGCTGACCGCCGACCCGCGCGAGCGTGGCCGGCAGGCGGCGGCACTGCTGCTGCAGCGCCTGGACGAACCGGATGCGCCGCCACGGCGCACGGTGGCTCCGGTGCAGCTGCGGATCCGCGAAAGCAGTGCCGCCCGGCCGACCTGATTTCACTGCCGTTACTCCTTCCACGCAACAACGATTCCGCGCAACGAGGCGCGTTCCGCATGCCGATCTCAGCAACGCCCCGTCCGTCGGGTTCCCCGGGCAACGCACCGGCCGTCACCAACGGCAAGGCCCTGGCCGTGGTGACCACCATCTTCTTCATGTGGGGCTTCCTGACCTGCCTCAACGACATCCTGATTCCACACCTGAAAGCGGTGTTCGAGCTGAACTACGCGCGGGCGATGCTGGTGCAGTTCACCTTCTTCGGTACGTACTTCCTGATGTCGCTGCCCGCTGGCCGCCTGGTCGCGGCTCTCGGCTACAAGAAGGGCATCGTGGCCGGCCTGCTGATTGCAGGTGTGGGTGCGCTGGGCTTCTGGCCGGCGGCCGAACTGCGGATCTACGGCGCCTTCCTGGGTGCATTGTTCGTGCTCGCCACCGGCATCACCGTGCTGCAGGTGGCGGCCAATCCCTATGTGGCGCTGCTGGGCCCGGAGCAGACCAGCTCCAGCCGGCTGACCCTGGCGCAGGCGTTGAACTCGCTGGGTACGGCGATCGCGCCGATCTTCGGCGGCATGCTGATTCTTTCCAATACGGTCAAGAGCGCCGATGAAATGGCGGCGATGCCGGCCGCCGAACAGCTGGCCTATCGTGCTGCCGAGGCGCAGGCCGTGCAGGGCCCGTATGTGGGCCTCGCGGTGGCGCTGGTGCTGCTGGCGTTGTTCGTGTTCCTGTTCCGCCTGCCGGCGCTGAGCGATGCGACCGAACAGGCCGACCAGGGGCATCACCACAGCTATCTGGATGCGCTGCGCCAGCGTCATCTGCTTCTGGGCGTGCTTGGCATCTTCTTCTATGTCGGTGCGGAAGTGTCGATCGGCAGCTTCCTGGTGAACTACCTGTCGATGCCCGACATCGGCGGATTCAGCGAGCAGGAGGCCACACACTACGTTTCCGCCTACTGGACGATGGCGATGGTCGGCCGCTTTGCCGGCTCGGCGCTGCTGGCCCGCTTCTCGCCGAGCCGCCTGCTGGCGATCTTCGCACTGGTCAACGTCGGCCTGCTGGCGCTGACCATGGCCAGCGCCGGCAGTGTCGCGCTGTACTCGGTGGTGGCGATCGGCCTGTTCAACTCGATCATGTTCCCCACCATCTTCGCGCTCAGCATCGAGCGCCTGGGGCCGCTGACCAACAAGGGCTCGAGCCTGCTGATCATGGCCATCGTCGGCGGCGCCGTGGTGCCGTACCTGCAGGGCGTGCTGGCCGACCACATCGGGGTGCAGGCCAGCTTCATCCTGCCGCTGCTGTGCTACGTCTACATCATTTTCTACGGACTGGTCGGCGCACGTACGCCGGCCTCCGCAACGCAGGGAGGCTGAGTCCGGAATGGGTGCGATTGTCTGCTTCGGCGAAATTTTGATCGATCTACTGGCGCAGCCGCCGGCCAATGCGGACACGCCGCGCGCGTTCCTGCAATACGCCGGCGGGGCACCGGCCAACGTCGCGGTGGCTGCCGCGCGGCTGGGCGCGAAGACCCAGTTCGTCGGCATGCTGGGCCGCGACATGTTCGGCGACTTCCTAGCCGAAAGCCTGGCCGAGCACGGTGTCGGTACCGACTACATCGTCCGCACCGATGCAGCCAAGACCGCGCTGGCGTTCGTCGCTCTCGATGCAGAGGGGGAGCGCAGCTTCAGCTTCTACCGTCCGCCGGCGGCCGATCTGCTGTTCCGCGACAGTGATTTCCAGGCCGCCTGCTTCGACAGTGCGCAGTGCTTCCACGTCTGCTCCAACAGCCTGACCGAGGCGGCCATCGCGGACGCAACCTTCGCGGGCATGGAGCGCGCGCGCGCTGCCGGGGCTGTGGTCAGTCTCGACCTCAACCTGCGGCCGGCGCTGTGGCCGGCCGATGTCGATCCGTCGCCTCGCCTGTGGCAGGCGCTCGAACGCGCGGACCTGGTCAAGCTGTCGCGCGAAGAACTGGACTACCTGGCGGCGCCCCTGGGCGACGGCGGCGAGGACGCGGTGCTGCAGCGGCTGCTGGCGGCGCAGGCTCGCTGGGTGATCGTGACCGATGGTGCGGCCACGCTGCGCTGGTACACCCGCCAGGCGCAGGGCACGGTGACCAGCTTCCAGGTCGCCGCTGTCGATACCACCGCAGCCGGTGATGCCTTCGTGGGAGGCGTGCTGGTGGGACTGCTGGAGCGGGGTGGCGCAGGCGCGGGATTCAGCGCGTTCTGCCGGGACCCACAGGCCATCGACGCCACGCTGCGCTTCGGTGCCGCGGTCGGCGCGCTGGCCGTTACCCGCAAGGGCGCGTTCGCCGCGATGCCCTCGCTCGACGAAGTGCAGCAGCTGCTGCAGGCACAGGACATTACCGCATGAGCACCTCGCCCGACTTCCGTTCGCCCGCGTTCCTGCGCGCGCATATCGCCGATACCCTGGCGTTCTATCATCCGCGCTGCATCGATCCGGCCGGTGGCTTCTTCCATTATTTCCGTGACGACGGCAGCGTCTACGATGCCAGCCATCGCCATCTGGTAAGCAGCACCCGTTTCGTCTTCAACTACGCGATGGCCTATCGCGAGTTCGGCAAGGCCGAGTACCGCGAGGCCGTCGAGCATGGCGTGCGCTATCTGCGTGAGGTGCACCGCAATCCGGCCACCGGTGGCTATGCCTGGACCCTGCGCGATGGCCAGGTCGAGGACGACATGAATCACTGCTATGGCGTGGCGTTCGTCCTGCTGTCCTACAGCTGCGCGTTGAAGGCCGGCATCGAGCAGGCCCGCGCGTGGATGGATGAGACCTGGCAGCTGCTGGAGGCGCGCTTCTGGGAGCCGCAGCACGGTCTGTACCGGGACGAGGCGGACGGCCAGTGGAACTTCACCGGTTACCGTGGACAGAACGCCAACATGCACATGTGCGAGGCCATGCTGGCTGCGTTCGAGGCCAGTGGCGAACAGCGCTATGTGGAACGTGCCCTGCAGCTGGCCGACAACATGACCCGTCGCCAGGCAGCCAAGGCCGGTGGCCTGGTATGGGAGCACTACGATTCCAACTGGGAGATCGACTGGAACTACAACCTGGACGACCCCAAGCATCTGTTCCGTCCCTGGGGTTTCCAGCCGGGCCACCAGACGGAGTGGGCCAAACTGCTGCTGATCCTGGATCGGCACGTGCAGGCCGACTGGCTGGTGCCGACGGCGCGTCATTTGTTCGACGTGGCCGTGGAGCGCAGCTGGGACGAGGCCCGTGGTGGCCTGTACTACGGTTTCGCGCCGGAGTCACGGCGGCAGCCGGGCATGGACGGCGCGCCGATCGGCGGCGACAGCTTCGTCTGCGACGACGACAAGTACTTCTGGGTACAGGCCGAAACCCTGGCAACCGCTGCGCTGATGGCTGCGCGCACCGGTGATGACCGCTACTGGCAGTGGTACGACCGCATCTGGGCCTATTCCTGGGAGCACTTCGTCGATCACCGCTACGGCGCCTGGTTCCGCATCCTCGATGCAGACAACCGCAAGTACAGCGATGAAAAGAGCCCCGCAGGCAAGGTGGATTACCACACCATGGGTGCCTGCTACGAAGTGCTGAACGTCGTGCGTTGAGCATGACCGGCAGCGCCGGGCCATGCCCGGCGAAGCATGATCGGTAGCGCCGGGCCATGCCCGGCGAAGCATGATCGGTAG
>NZ_JASGBV010000111.1:0-27812 GCF_030053245.1 Stenotrophomonas sp. RS-48 | reverse complement strand
CCTGCGCTTCGCCATCCGCGAAGGTGGCCGCACCGTCGGCGCCGGCGTGGTCTCGAAGATCATCAAGTAATCTGTTAGACTCTGCGCCCCGATGTTGCCTGGGTAGGGCATCGGGGCGTATCAAAATGGGAAAGCAGGCACAGGATGTGCCTTGTGTTCCCCGGACCAGGAAGGGTCAAGGCCATTCAGGCGGCGTCAACAGGAGACTGTTGACAGCTGCCTGGCGTGCCATTATGCTTCTACGTCTGGGCAGGCCGGGAAACTGGTCTGCCTACGTTTTTGAGGTCTACGGATTGACCTTGTCGGCCTGCAGGAGTGCGGGCCGTCCGTATGCAGGAATTTCATGGGGCAAAGCAACCCAGAGGCTTTGTCTGTCGCTCTTTTAACGAAGGAACCTACCGCCATGGCGGACCAAAAGATCCGGATCCGGCTGAAAGCGTTCGATCATCGTCTGATCGACCGTTCGGCCAGCGAGATCGTTGAAACGGCAAAGCGGACCGGCGCGCAAGTGCGTGGCCCGATCCCGCTGCCGACCAAGATCGAGCGTTACACCGTTCTCGTTTCCCCGCACGTCGACAAGGACGCGCGTGACCAGTACGAGACCCGCACGCACAAGCGCGTGCTCGATATCGTTGACCCGAATGACAAGACCGTGGACGCGCTGATGAAGCTCGAACTGGCTGCCGGCGTCGACGTTCAGATCAAGCTGACCTGAGGACTACGACCATGACGAAGAAGTATTCGTTGGGCTTCGTGGGCCGCAAGGCCGGCATGAGCCGCGTGTTCACCGAAGATGGTCGTTCCATCCCGGTGACCCTGATCGAAGCCACCCCGAACCGCATCGCGCAGATCAAGACCGTCGAAACCGACGGCTACAGCGCCGTGCAGGTGACCGTCGGCGCGCGTCGCGCTGCCCTGGTCAACAAGCCGGAAGCCGGCCACTTCGCCAAGGCGAAGGTGGAAGCGGGTCGTGGCCTGTGGGAATTCCGCGTTGAAGACGCGCAGCTCGGCGATTTCGCCGTCGGCGGCGAAGTCAAGGCGGACATCTTCGAAGTCGGCCAGATCGTCGACGTCCAGGGTGTCACCAAGGGTAAGGGTTTCCAGGGCACCATCAAGCGCCACAACTTCCGTATGGGCGATGCAACCCACGGTAACTCGCTGTCGCATCGCGCGCCGGGTTCGCTGGGTCAGCGCCAGACCCCGGGTCGCGTTTTCCCGGGCAAGAAGATGTCGGGCCACATGGGCGCGGTGCAGCAGAGCACCCAGAACCTGGAAGTGGTCAAGGTCGACGTCGAGCGCGGTCTGATTGCGGTTCGCGGCGCCGTTCCTGGCGCGGCGGGTGGCGATGTGATCGTCCGTCCGGCGAGCAAGGCATAAGGAGAGATGACGATGGAACTCGTTATCACGGGTAGCAACAACAAGGTCTCGGTCTCCGACGCCGTGTTCGGTCGCGATTTCAGCGAAGATCTGGTCCACCAGGTCGTCGTTGCTTACCGCAACGCCGGTCGCGCCGGCACCAAGGCACAGAAGACTCGCTCCGAAGTGGCTGGTACCACCAAGAAGTCGAAGAAGCAGAAGGGCGGCGGCGCGCGTCATGGCGCACTGACGGCTCCGATCTTCGTCGGCGGCGGTGTCACCTTCGCGGCCAAGCCGCGCAGCTTCGAGCAGAAGGTCAATCGTAAGCAGTACCGTGCCGCCATGTGCGCGATCCTGTCCGAGCTGAACCGTCAGGGCCGTCTGACCATCGTGGAGGCCTTCGATGTCGAAGCGACCAGCACGAAGGGTCTGATCGCCAAGCTGGCCGGCCTGGAAGTGGGCAAGCGCCCGCTGATCGTCACCGAGGAAGCCTCCGAGCACCTGTACCTGTCCGCCCGCAATCTGCCGTACGTGCAGGTGCGTGACGTGCAGGGCCTGGACCCGGTGTCGCTGGTCGGTGCCGACACGGTCGTCATCACCGCTGACGCGGTCAAGAAGGTCGAGGAGTGGCTGGCATGAACAGCAACGAAAAAATCTTCAGCGTGCTGCGTGCCCCGCGTGTCTCCGAAAAGACCGCGCGCCTGCAGGAACTCTCCAACCAGTATGTCTTCGAAGTTTCGAACGAAGCCACCAAGGCCGATGTAAAGGCCGCGGTTGAGCAGCTGTTCGACGTCAAGGTCGAAGCCGTCAACGTGGTCAACGTCAAGGGCAAGAACAAGTCCTTCCGTAACCGTGCTGGCCGCCGCGGCGATTGGCGCAAGGCGTACGTTCGCCTGGCCGATGGCCAGTCGATCGATGTAACGGCCAAGGCCTGAGGTACATCCCATGCCATTGATGAAATTCAAGCCCACTTCCCCCGGCCGCCGTTCGGCCGTGCGCGTGGTTACGCCCGACCTGCACAAGGGTGCTCCGCACGCTGCGCTGGTCGAGTCGCAGAGCCGCTCGGGTGGTCGTAACCACCACGGCCGCATCACCACCCGTCACGTCGGTGGTGGCCACAAGCAGCACTACCGCATCATCGACTTCAAGCGCAACAAGCTGGGCATCCCGGCGCGCGTGGAACGCATCGAATACGATCCGAACCGCACCGCCCATATCGCCCTGCTGTGCTACGTCGACGGCGAGCGTCGCTACATCATCGCCCCGAAGGGCCTGAAGGCCGGTGATCAGGTGATCGCTGGTTCGGATGCCCCGATCAAGGCGGGCAACACCCTGCCGCTGCGCAACATCCCGGTCGGTACCACCATCCACTGCATCGAGCTGAAGCCGGGCAAGGGCGCTCAGATCGCCCGCGCTGCAGGTGCTGCCGTGCAGCTGGTCGCCCGCGAAGGCATCTACGCCACCCTGCGCCTGCGCTCGGGTGAAATGCGTAAGGTTCCGGTCGAGTGCTGCGCCACCATCGGCGAAGTCGGCAACGACGAGCACAGCCTGGAAAAGCTGGGCAAGGCCGGTGCCAAGCGCTGGCGCGGCGTCCGCCCGACCGTTCGTGGTGCTGCCATGAACCCGGTTGACCACCCGCACGGTGGTGGTGAGGCCAAGGCCGGCCAGGGTAACCCGCATCCGGTCACCCCGTGGGGTGTCCCGACCAAGGGTTACAAGACGCGCCATAACAAGCGCACTCAGCAGTTCATCGTCCGCGATCGTAGGGGCTAATCGACCATGGCACGTTCACTCAAGAAGGGCCCGTTCGTCGATCACCACCTCGTCAAGAAGGTGGAGGCCGCTGCGGGCAGCAAGAAGCCGATCAAGACCTGGTCGCGCCGTTCGATGATCCTGCCTGACATGGTAGGCATCACCATTGCCGTGCATAACGGCAAGAACCACATCCCGGTTCTCGTCAACGAGAACATGGTCGGCCACAAGCTCGGCGAATTTGCCATCACCCGGACCTTCAAGGGTCACGGTGGTGACAAGAAGTCGGGCAAGTAAGGAGAGATGACAATGGAAGCGAAAGCCATCCTGCGCACTGCGCGCATCTCCCCGCAGAAGGCTCGCCTGGTCGCTGACCAGGTGCGCGGTCTGCCGGCCGAACGTGCGGTCAATCTGCTGAAGTTCTCGGACAAGAAGGCTGCCCACCTGATCAAGAAGGTGGTGGAGTCGGCTATTGCCAACGCCGAGAACAACCAGGGCGCCGACGTCGACGAGCTGAAGGTTCAGACCATCATGGTTGATGAAGGTCCGACCCTGAAGCGTTTCATGGCGCGGGCGAAAGGCCGCGGTACCCGCATCCTCAAGCGCACCAGCCACATCACTGTGGTTGTGGGCGCCGGCAAGTAAGCGGATAAGGAAAAGACCATGGGTCATAAAGTTCATCCGATTGGTATCCGTCTCGGTATTTCCAAGGACTGGAACTCCAAGTGGTACGCCAACAAGGCCGAGTTCGCTGGTTACCTGGCAGCCGACCTGAAAGTTCGCGAAATGCTGCGCAAGAAGCTGGCTCAGGCCGGCATCAGCAAGATCCTGATCGAGCGTCCGGCCAAGACCGCGCGCGTGACGATCCACACCGCCCGTCCGGGCGTGGTGATCGGCAAGCGTGGTGAGGACATCGAGAAGCTGCGCAAGGAAGTGAGCGAGATGATGGGCGTTCCGGCGCACATCAACGTCACCGAAGTGCGCAAGCCGGAACTGGACGCGCAGCTCGTTGCCGAGTCGATCGCCCAGCAGCTGGAGCGTCGCATCATGTTCCGCCGCGCAATGAAGCGCTCGGTGGGCAACGCGATGCGCCTGGGTGCCCTGGGCATCAAGGTCAACGTGGGTGGCCGCCTCAACGGTGCTGAAATCGCCCGTTCGGAGTGGTACCGCGAAGGCCGCGTGCCGCTGCACACCCTGCGTGCCGACATCGACTATGGCTTCGCTGAAGCCAAGACGACCTACGGCATCATCGGCATCAAGGTCTGGATCTACAAGGGCGAGGTCTTCGATTTCTCCCAGGTTGGCCAGGAAAAGCAGGACGACACCCCGTCGCGCAACGATCGTCACGATCGCGGCGACCGTGGTGACCGTCAGCGCCCGGCCCGTGAAGCGAGGTAACGACAATGTTGCAACCCAAGCGAACCAAGTACCGCAAGGTACACAAGGGCCGTAACGAAGGCCTGAGCTGGAGCGCCAACGCTGTCAGCTTCGGCGAATACGGCCTGAAGGCAACCGCACACGGTCAGCTGACCGCGCGTCAGATCGAAGCGGCTCGCCGCTCGATCAGCCGCTACGTCAAGCGCGGCGGCAAGATGTGGATCCGCGTGTTCCCCGACAAGCCCATCACCAAGAAGCCCATCGAAGTTCGAATGGGTTCGGGTAAGGGTAACGTGGAATACTGGGTGGCCCAGATCCAGCCCGGCCGCATGATCTATGAAATCGAGGGTGTTTCCGAGGAAGTGGCTCGCGAGGCGTTCCGCCTGGCCGCCGCCAAGCTCTCGGTCACCACCACTTTCGTGACCCGTACGGTGCGCTGATGGATATCAAAACTCTCCGTGAAAAGTCGGCTGACGAACTCAAGGCCCACCTGATCGACCTGCGTAAGGAACAGTTCTCTGTCCGTATGCAGCAGGTCACCGGCCAGCTGCCGAAGACCCACGACATCCGCCGGGTCCGTCGCGAGATTGCTCGCGTCAAGACCCTGCTCGGCAGCACGAAGTAAGGATGGCCGCTATGAGCGACAATACTGAAAACAAGACGCTGCGCACGGTCGAAGGCCGTGTCGTCAGCAACAAGATGGACAAGACGGTTACCGTCCTGGTTGAGCGTCAGGTCAAGCACGCACTGTACGGCAAGTACATCAAGCGCTCGACGAAGCTGCACGCCCACGATGCCGACAACGCCTGCAAGGAAGGCGATGTCGTCCGCGTGACCGAGATTGCTCCGATGTCCAAGACCAAGAACTGGCGCGTGGTGGAAGTCATCACGCGTGCGGCTGAATAAGGAGTCTGAATCATGATCCAGATGCAGAGCTACCTTGACGTCGCGGACAATTCGGGTGCCAAGCAGGTGATGTGCTTCAAGGTGCTGGGTGGTTCCAAGCGCCGTTACGCCGGCATCGGCGACATCATCAAGGTCACCGTGAAGGATGCGATTCCGCGCGGCAAGGTCAAGAAGGGTGAAGTGTATGACGCCGTCGTGGTGCGTACCCGCAAGGGTGTGCGTCGCGCCGACGGCTCGCTGATCCGCTTCGACGGCAACGCTGCCGTCCTGCTGAACAACAAGCAGGAGCCGATCGGTACCCGTATCTTCGGGCCGGTGACCCGTGAACTTCGTTCGGAGAAGTTCATGAAGATCGTCTCGCTCGCTCCCGAAGTGCTGTGAGCGACAGGAGATAATCATGGCTAACCGTATCAAGAAGGGCGACCAGGTCGTCGTCAACACCGGCAAGGACAAGGGCAAGCAGGGCGAAGTCGTCCGCGTCGACGGCGACCGTGTGGTCGTCGCCAACGTGAACATCGTCAAGCGCCACACCAAGCCGAACCCGCAGGCAGGCGTTGCCGGCGGCGTGGTCGAGCGTGAAGCTTCGATCCATATCTCCAACGTGAATGTGCTGAACCCGGCTTCGGGCAAGGGCGAACGCGTTGGCTTCAAGGTGCTGGAGGATGGACGCAAACTGCGTGTGTTCCGCTCCAGCGGTGAGGCGCTCGACGCCTGAGGAATGAGAAGATGACTTCCCGTCTCGAAAAGTTCTACAAGGACGAAGTGGTGCCGGCGCTGATGAAGCAGTTCGGCTACACCAATCCGATGGAAGTGCCGAAGCTCGTCAAGGTCACCCTGAACATGGGTGTCGGCGAAGCGGCCACCAACAAGAAGATCCTGGAAAACGCCGTCGGCGACATGACCAAGATTTCCGGCCAGAAGCCGGTTGTCACCAAGTCGCGTATTTCGGTTGCGTCGTTCAAGATCCGCGATGGTTGGCCGATCGGCTGCAAGACCACGCTGCGTCGCCACAAGATGTACGAGTTCCTGGATCGCCTGATCAACATCTCGCTGCCGCGCGTGCGCGACTTCCGTGGTGTCTCCGGTCGTTCCTTCGACGGTCGCGGCAACTTCAACATGGGTGTGAAGGAACAGATCATCTTCCCGGAAATCGACTTCGACGCTGTCGACGCGATCCGCGGTATGGATATCGCCATCACCACCACTGCGAAGACCGACGCGGAAGCGAAGGCGCTGCTGGCAGCGTTCAAGTTCCCGTTCCGTAACTGATCCGTCGAGGAAACCGAAATGGCAAAGACCTCCATGGTCAACCGCGACATCAAGCGGGAAAAGCTGGCCAAGAAGTACGCTGAGAAGCGTGCTGCTCTGAAGAAGATCGTGTCCTCGGTGGACGCGAGCTACGACGAGAAGATCGAAGCTGCTGCCAAGCTGGCCAAGCTGCCGCGCGATTCGTCGCCGAGCCGCCAGCGCAACCGCTGCGAACTGTCCGGCCGTCCGCGTGGCGTCTACAGCAAGTTCGGCCTGGGCCGCAACAAGCTGCGTGAAGCCACCATGCGTGGCGACGTCCCGGGTCTGCGCAAGGCCAGCTGGTAATCCCAGCCGGTCCTGCGATCAGGCGCCCCCCCGGGGGTTCCTGAACCGGGGAGGGGAGGCATTCAGCCTCCCTTTCGCAAAAAACCCGAAGAGCCCGACGCAAGTCGGGCTCTTTTGGCGTATACTCCCGCGTCTTGCCCTGTGCAGACGGGGTTGTAGGGCGGGCCACAGGTCCGCTGCATCAAGGGACCTGGCCCGTTTCCAGGAGACAACAGATTTTCGCGAAAGCGGATATCGGTGCACTCAAAGGTACTCATATGAGCATGACTGATCCCATCGCCGACCTGCTGGTCCGCATCAAGAATGCGGCCGCGGTTGGCAAGCAGACGGTGAAAGCCCCGTCGTCCAAGATCAAGGTTGCGATCGCCCAGGTCCTGAAGGACGAGGGTTACATCACCGACCTGCGCGTTACCCAGCTGGAGAACAACAAGGCCGAGCTGGAAATCGTGCTGAAGTATTTCGAAGGCAAGCCGGTCATCGCGACCCTGAAGCGCTTCTCGCGTTCGGGTCTGCGCCAGTACCGCGGCAAGAGCGAGCTGCCGAAGGTCATGAACGGCCTGGGCATCTCCATCATTTCCACCTCCAAGGGCATCATGACTGATGCGCAGGCGCGCCAGCTGGGCGTCGGCGGCGAAGTCCTGTGCTTCGTGGCCTAAGGCGAAAGGAGTAGAACTATGTCCCGCGTAGCCAAGAAGCCGATCGACCTGGGTAAGGTTGAACTGAACGTCCAGTCGGAAAGCGTCACCGCCAAGGGCCCGAAGGGCACCCTGTCGCTGGCCAAGCCGGCCGGTATTGCCATCAACGTCGACAACGGCGTTGCCACCCTGAGCACCGAGAACGTCGAACTGGTCGCACTGACCGGTACCGTGCGTGCGATCCTGGCCAACATGGTCAAGGGCGTGTCCGAAGGCTTCGAGCGCAAGCTGGAGCTGGTCGGCGTGGGTTACCGCGCTGCCATGCAGGGCAAGGACCTGAGCCTGTCGCTGGGCTTCTCGCACCCGGTCGTGTTCGTGGCGCCGGAAGGCATCACGCTGTCCACCCCGACCCAGACCGAGATCCTGGTCCAGGGCGCGGACAAGCAGGCCGTCGGTGAAGTTGCCGCCAAGATCCGTGCGTTCCGCAAGCCGGAGCCGTACAAGGGCAAGGGCGTGAAGTACTCCGACGAAGTCATCATCCGTAAGGAAGCCAAGAAGGCCTAATAGGCGCTTCCGCTTTCATAGGAAAAACATCATGAACAAGAACATCGCCCGCCTGCGTCGCGCCAAGTCGACCCGCGCCCACATCCGTGAGCTCGGCGTCGCCCGCCTGTCGGTGCTGCGCACCGGCCAGCACCTGTATGCCCAGGTCTTCACCGCCGACGGTTCCAAGGTGCTGGCTGCCGCCAACACCACCCAGACCGACGTCAAGGAAGGCCTGAAGAGCGGCAAGAATGTCGATGCCGCCGCCAAGGTTGGCCGCATCGTCGCTGAGCGTGCCAAGGCCGCCGGCGTCGAGAAGGTTGCCTTCGATCGTTCGGGTTACCGTTACCACGGCCGTATCAAGGCCCTGGCAGAGGCTGCCCGCGAAGCCGGCCTGCAGTTCTAAGGGATCGGGGCAGGGGGCCGATGGCCCCCTGTTCGCCTGCTCGCCAGCCTGAGCGAGGCTGGACGGCGCCATTCTTCTGTAGTGGCCCACCGGAACGACGCGTCATTCCACAACCATAAGCGGCCCTGAGCCGTACATACCCAACAACCAAGGAATCAACATGGCAGAAGAGCGTCAGCAGCGGGGTCGCGATCGCGACCGTAACCGCGAAGAGAAGATCGACGACGGCATGATCGAAAAGCTGGTCGCGGTCAACCGCGTCAGCAAGACCGTCAAGGGTGGTCGCCAGTTCACCTTCACCGCCCTGACCGTGGTCGGCGACGGCGAAGGCAAGGTCGGTTTCGGTTATGGCAAGGCCCGCGAAGTGCCGGTCGCCATCCAGAAGTCGATGGAACAGGCCCGCAAGAACCTGGTCAGCGTTGACCTGAACAACGGCACCCTGTGGCACACCATCAAGGATGGTCATGGCGCAGCCCGCGTGTTCATGCAGCCGGCTTCGGAAGGTACCGGCGTCATCGCCGGCGGTGCCATGCGCGCCGTCCTGGAAGCGGTTGGCGTGAAGAACGTGCTGGCCAAGGCCACCGGTTCGCGCAACCCGATCAACCTGGTGCGTGCCACCGTGAAGGGCCTGTCTGCAGCGCAGTCGCCGGCCCGCATCGCGGCCAAGCGCGGCAAGAAGGTGGAGGAACTCAACCATGGCTAATGAGTCCAACAAGACTGTGAAGGTGCGCCTGGTGCGCGGCCTGCGTGGTGCTCAGTCGCGTCACCGCCTGTCGGTGCGTGCCCTGGGTCTGAACAAGCTCAACGATGTGCGTGAACTGAAGGACAGCCCGCAGGTTCGCGGCCTGATCAACACCGTTCACTACCTCGTCAAGGTTGAGGAGTAATCGATCATGACTCTGCGTCTCAATGAACTGAGCCCGGCACCGGGCGCCCGTACCGAGCGCACCCGCGTCGGTCGCGGTATCGGCTCGGGCCTGGGCAAGACTGCCGGCCGCGGCCACAAGGGTTCGTTCGCCCGCAAGGGTGGCGGCAAGATCAAGGCCGGCTTCGAAGGCGGCCAGACCCCCATGCAGCGTCGTCTGCCGAAGATCGGCTTCCGTTCGCCGATCGCCAAGGACACCGCTGAAGTGCTGCTGTACCAGCTGGACAAGCTGCCGGCCGGCGAGATCGACTTCGCTGCCCTGCGTGCCGCCAAGCTGGTCCCGAGCACTGCCAAGAAGGCCAAGGTCGTCGTCAAGGGCGAAGTGACCAAGGCGTTCACCCTGAAGGGTGTTGCTGCCACGGCCGGTGCCAAGGCTGCGATCGAAGCTGCCGGCGGCAGCGTAACGGAGTAAGAAAATCATGGCGCAAGCTGGCATCGGTAACCTCGCGGGCGGAATGGGCAAGTTCACTGAACTTCGCCAACGTTTGCTGTTCGTCGTCGGGGCTTTGATCGTCTATCGCATCGGCTGCTACGTGCCGGTGCCGGGCGTCAATCCCGATGCCATGCTTGCCATGATGCAACAGCAGGGCGGCGGCATCGTGGACATGTTCAACATGTTCTCGGGCGGCGCCCTGCACCGTTTCAGCATCTTCGCGCTGAACGTGATGCCGTACATCTCGGCATCGATCGTGATGCAGCTGGCCGTGCACATCTTCCCCGCCCTGAAGGCGATGCAGAAGGAAGGTGAGTCCGGTCGCCGCAAGATCACCCAGTATTCGCGCATCGGCGCCGTGCTGCTGGCAGTGGTGCAGGGCGGTTCGATCGCTCTGGCCCTGCAGGGCCAGGTCTCGCCGTCGGGCGCTCCGGTCGTGTACGCGCCGGGCATGGGCTTCGTGCTCACCGCCGTGGTCGCGCTGACCGCCGGCACCATGTTCCTGATGTGGGTCGGTGAGCAGGTCACCGAGCGCGGCATCGGCAACGGCGTGTCGCTGATCATCTTCGCCGGTATCGTGGCGGGCCTGCCGGGCGCGGTCATCCATACCTTCGATGCCTACCGCGACGGCAACATCCAGTTTATCCAGCTGCTGCTGATCGCCATCGTCGTACTCGCCTTCACCTTCTTCGTGGTGTTCGTCGAGCGCGGCCAGCGCCGGATCACGGTCAATTACGCGCGCCGCCAGGGCGGTCGCAATGCGTACATGAACCAGACCTCGTTCCTGCCGCTGAAGCTCAACATGGCCGGCGTCATCCCGGCGATCTTCGCCTCGAGCCTGCTGGCCTTCCCGGCCACCCTGGCCATGTGGTCCGGCCAAGCGGCCAACCAGAGCAGCTTCGGCCAGGTCCTGCAGAAGGTCGCCAACGCGCTGGGTCCGGGCGAGCCGCTGCACATGATCGTGTTCGCTGCGCTGATCACCGGTTTCGCGTTCTTCTATACCGCGCTGGTGTTCAACTCGCAGGAAACCGCCGACAACCTGAAGAAGTCGGGCGCGCTGATTCCGGGCATCCGTCCGGGCAAGGCCACTGCCGACTACATCGACGGCGTGCTGACCCGCCTGACCGCAGCCGGCTCGGCCTACCTGGTGATCGTCTGCCTGCTGCCGGAACTGATGCGGACGCAGCTGAACGCCTCGTTCTACTTTGGCGGTACCTCGCTGCTGATCGTGGTGGTGGTGGTGATGGACTTCATCGCCCAGGTGCAGGCGCACCTGATGTCCCACCAGTACGAGAGCCTGCTGAAGAAGGCCAACCTGAAGGGTGGCAACCGCGGCGGTTTTGCCCGCGGCTGATTCGCCTGTTATACTTTCGTCTTCCTGACGTGATGGTCCCTCCGCTTCGCGGACTCCGGCCACACAAACGAAGGGCGGCCCCCGCAGCGGTTCCGGGTGGGGGTGTGATGAGGTGGTCCCGCGCAGGAGTAGCGCGGGCGGCCCCGGGAGACCTCCCGGGATCAACCCCATCCGGCGCCGGAGCCTGGGCACACTCCCCAGGCCGGGTTCATGAAACCTCTGGTTTCACGGGCTTCCATGTAAACCGGAACCTTGTTAGTATCGCTAGTTCACTTTTTTGATCCATCCTGCCGGATTGGCGTGCCCGAGGCGCGCTGTCGGCCATCACTCAGCTGGAGAACCGCGTCATGGCGCGTATTGCAGGCGTCAACCTGCCAGCCCAGAAGCATGTCTGGGTCGGGTTGCAAAGCATTTACGGCATCGGCCGTACCCGTTCGAAGAAGGTCTGCGAAGTCGCAGGCGTCGCTTCGACCACCAAGATCCGCGATCTGTCGGAGCCGGAAATCGAGCGCCTGCGCGCCGAAGTCGGCAAGTACATCGTGGAAGGCGATCTGCGCCGTGAGATCGGCATCGCGATCAAGCGCCTGATGGACCTGGGCTGCTACCGCGGCCTGCGTCACCGTCGTGGCCTCCCGCTGCGTGGCCAGCGCACCCGTACCAACGCCCGCACCCGCAAGGGTCCGCGCAAGGCGATCAAGAAGTAAGGGACTGAGAAATGGCTAAGCCCGCTGCTAAGACCAAGAAGAAGATCAAGCGCGTCGTCACTGACGGCGTTGCCCACGTCCACGCTTCGTTCAACAACACCATCGTCACCATCACCGACCGCCAGGGCAATGCTCTGTCGTGGGCGACCTCCGGTGGCGCTGGCTTCCGCGGTTCGCGCAAGTCGACCCCGTTCGCTGCCCAGGTGGCTGCCGAGAAGGCCGGTCGTGCTGCGCTGGACTACGGCGTGAAGTCGCTGGAAGTCCGCATCAAGGGCCCGGGTCCGGGCCGTGAGTCGGCCGTGCGTTCGTTGAACAACGTCGGCTACAAGATCACCAACATCATCGACGTGACGCCCATCCCGCACAACGGGTGCCGTCCGCCGAAGAAGCGTCGCGTCTAAAGGGAGCGATAAGAAATGGCTCGTTATATCGGTCCTACCTGTAAGCTCGCCCGCCGCGAAGGCGCCGACCTGTCCCTGAAGAGCCCGGCGCGTGCGCTGGACTCCAAGTGCAAGCTGGAGCAGAAGCCCGGCCAGCATGGCGCCACTGCCCGCAAGGGCAAGCTGTCCGACTACGCCACCCAGCTGCGTGAAAAGCAGAAGGTCAAGCGTATCTACGGCCTGCTGGAGCGTCAGTTCCGCAACTACTACAAGAAGGCCTCGACCAAGAAGGGCAACACCGGCGAGAACCTGCTGCAGCTGCTGGAAACCCGCCTGGACAACGTCGTCTACCGCATGGGCTTCGCCGTGACCCGTCCGGCTGCCCGCCAGCTGGTGTCGCACCGCGGCGTCACCGTGAATGGCAAGTCGGTCAACCTGGCTTCGTACCAGGTCAAGGCTGGCGATGCCATCGCGCTGTCCGAGAAGGCTGCCAAGCAGCTGCGCGTCCAGGAAGCCCTGACCGTCGCCGCACAGCATGACCTGAGCCCGTCGTGGGTTGAAGTGGATTCCGGCAAGTTCACCGGCATCTTCAAGGCGGTTCCGGATCGTTCGGATCTGCCTGCGGACATCAACGAAGCGCTGATCGTCGAGCTGTATTCGAAGTAATTCACATTGGAGAGCCCCCGGCGACGGCCGGGGGTTCACTAGGAGAACCCGCAACATGACGGTTACCGCCAACCAGGTTCTGCGTCCTCGCGGTCCGCAGATCGAACGCCTTACCGACACCCGTGCAAAGGTCGTTATCGAACCTTTGGAGCGGGGTTACGGGCATACGCTGGGCAACGCCCTGCGTCGCGTGCTGCTGTCGTCCATCCCGGGCTTCGCCATCACGGAAGTCGAAATCGACGGCGTGTTGCATGAGTACACCACGGTCGAAGGTCTGCAGGAGGACGTGCTCGAAGTCCTGCTGAACCTGAAGGACGTGGCCATCCGTATGCACTCCGGCGACAGCGCCACCCTGTCCCTGTCCAAGCAGGGCCCGGGCGTTGTCACCGCTGCCGATATCAAGGTCGACCACAATGTGGAGATCCTGAACGGCGACCATGTGATCTGCCACCTGACCAAGGATACGGCAGTGAACATGCGTCTGAAGATCGAGCGTGGTTTCGGCTACCAGCCGGCTGCTGCGCGTCGTCGTCCGGACGAAGAAACCCGTGCCATCGGTCGCCTGGTCCTGGATGCCTCGTTCTCGCCGGTCCGCCGCGTCGCCTATGCCGTGGAAGCGGCCCGCGTCGAACAGCGTACCGACCTGGACAAGCTGGTCATCGATATCGAGACCAACGGCACCATCGATGCCGAGGAAGCCGTGCGCACCGCCGCCGACATCCTCAGCGATCAGCTGTCGGTGTTCGGTGACTTCACCCACCGCGACCGCGGTGCGGCCAAGCCGGCCAACAACGGCGTGGATCCGGTGCTGCTGCGCCCGATCGACGATCTGGAGCTGACCGTGCGTTCGGCCAACTGCCTGAAGGCTGAAAGCATCTACTACATCGGCGATCTGATCCAGAAGACCGAAGTGGAGCTGCTGAAGACCCCGAATCTGGGCAAGAAGTCGCTCACCGAGATCAAGGAAGTGCTGGCCCAGCGTGGCCTGTCGCTTGGCATGAAGCTGGAGAACTGGCCGCCGGCCGGCGTCGCCAGCCACGGCATGCTGGGCTGATAAAGCCTCCTGCTGTACCCGAAGGCTCCACCGTCAGCGGTGGAGCCTTCACCGCAAGATGCCATGACGAACCGCAGGTTCGCGGGCAGGTCGTCCAGGACGGGCGGCCAGGACCATCCGCAGTCCGTGCAGCAACGCCAGGATGGCGACAACGATCCACACAGCCACATCATTAACCAAGGAACATCACCATGCGTCACCAGAAGTCTGGCCGTAAGTTCAGCCGTACCAGCGCCCATCGCGAAGCGATGTTCAAGAACATGGCCGCCTCGCTGTTCAAGCACGAGCTGATCAAGACCACCCTGCCGAAGGCCAAGGAACTGCGCCGCGTCGCCGAGCCGCTGATCACCCTGGCCAAGGTCGATTCCGTTGCCAACCGCCGTCTGGCCTTTGCCCGCCTGCGTGACAACGAAGCCGTGGGCAACCTGTTCACCATCCTGGGCCCGCGCTACGCGAACCGTCCGGGCGGCTACCTGCGTCTGCTGAAGTGCGGCTTCCGCGCCGGCGACAATGCTCCGATGGCCTACGTCGAGCTGGTCGACCGTCCGGCCGTGGCCGAGGAAGTGGCCGAGTAATCGGACCGCTCCAACGCGACACAGTGAAAGCCCGGCATCTGCCGGGCTTTTGCGTTCTGGTAGCGCCGGGCGATGCCCGGCGTTTACGTTTCCGCTGCACTCGCCGGGCATGGCCCGGCGCTACCTGCGAAGGGAAGTGGCCCGCACCGTTCCGACGAGCGTCACCGGCAGCGGTTCGAATGGCAGGCGCGGTCGGTTACGCTTGGCGCCTGATCCATTCGAGCATTCACGATGAATCCTCTGCGCTGGCCCTTCCGCGCCCAGTTCCTGCTGGGCTTCCTGATCTGCGTGGGCCTGCTGGGCTATGCGATTTTCCTGCAGCTGAAGATGGGGCTGGAGCCGTGCCCGCTGTGCATCTTCCAGCGGCTGGCCTTTGCCGCGCTCGGCCTGCTGTTCCTGCTGGGCGCACTGCACGGCCCGTCGAACCGGCCGGGACGGGTGACGTACGGCATCCTTGCCTTCATTGCGGCAGCCGTCGGCGTCGGCATCGCCGCGCGCCATGTCTACGTGCAGATGCTGCCGCCGGAAATGGGTGCCACCTGTGGCCCACCGCTGAGCTTCCTGCGCGAGACCATGGGCCCGTTCGAGGTGTTCCGCACGGTGCTGACCGGTACCGGCAACTGCGGCAACATCGACTGGACCTTCCTCGGACTGACCATGCCGATGTGGTCGGGCGTGTGGTTCGTGCTGCTGGGGCTGTGGGCACTGCTGGTGCCGCTGCGCAGGGTCAGGCGCTGAGTAACTGACGCGCCCCGGCAGAGCCGGGCATGGGCTCGGCTCTGCCGGGGGGCGGCGACATCGATCAGAAATCCTGTTGCAGGCTGAGATAGGCGCCGCGTCGCGGCCCCCACTGGGGGGCGAACACGCCTACGCCGCCGCCATCGCGCAGCTGATAGCTGCGATCCAGCGCGTTGACCAACGCCAGCTGTGCATGCAGCGGATGGCCGCTGTCGGGGTTGAAATCGTGGCCAGCACTGAGGTTCACCTGCAGGTAGGACGGCAGCTCGCCCCCATTGGGTACGCTTTCGGTGTCCGAGCGCAGGCCACTGCCGAACACGTAGTTGGCACCGATCCGGTTGTGTCCGGCGAAGGCATAGCTGACACCGCCCGACGAGGTCAGCTTCTGGTCGTGGTCCAGGTGGATCCAATGGTCGGCCACGTAGGCCAGGGCGTCCGGGTCGAGGTTGTACTGGCCGGTGATCACCTGGGTGCCGATCGCCTTGTTGTATGCAGCGTTGAAGTAAGCGCTGAACGGTCCGTCGCTGTAGTCGGCGCTGAACTCCAGGCCGCGGATGTGGCCGCGACGATAGTTGAACGTTGAATAGAGGTAGGCGGCGCCGAACTGGCCTTCATCCTGCAGGCGGGCGACACGCCGGTCATACGCATCCACGCCGAGTGTCAGGTGCTCGCCGATCTGCTGCGAGATGCCGAGGTCGTAGTAGTCACTGCGCTCGGCCAGTGGCGTGGCGTTGCCATCACTGGGCTGCTGGTTGCTGGTGCCGTCGTACAGCGCGATGTCGTCGGAGGCGATCAGCTCGCTGGCCGGTGGTGTGAAGTAGCGCGCATAGCCTGCGTGCAGGGTGGTGCTGTCGCCGGCATTCCAGACCACGCCCAGGCGCGGGCTGAGCTGGCCTTCGGTCCGCCCGAAGGCCGTGTAGCGGTCGCCGCGCAGACCATAGTTGACCGTCCAGTTGTCTCCGATCTTCCACTCGTCCTGCACGTAGAGCGCCAGCGTGCTGGCGTGGAAAGCACTGCGGTCGGGAATCAGCAGGGGCGTGGTGCTGGCCTGCTGGCCGGCGTCGTCAACCGGGAACACCCAGCTGCTGCTGTGGGCCCGCGCGGTCTCATGATTGCCGTACAGGCCATAGCGCAGCGTGTGATCGCTGCCCAGCGGGGTGGAAACGTCGGCCTGCACGGTGTTGGCGCGGTTGCTGCGCTGCACCTGTGAAGCAACACCGCTGAATACCAGATCGCCCGCCACATCGGGATTGAACCCGACATCGCTGTAGCGTTGGCCGGCCGACAGCTGGTACGCGCTGGCGCCCAGCGTCCCCTGCAGCACCAGCATGCCGAAGCGCGTGGTCTCGCGCTGGGTCTCATCCAGCTGGCTGGAGTCGAACGTGGAGGTATCGAGGTAGCCGAACTGCGGTGTCTGGCCCGGGTTCACCGGAATCTGGAAGCGGTTGTTGGCAATGCCGGCAAACACGCTCACGCGCGTGTTCTCGTCCAGCAGATAGGTGAGGTCGGCGAACGCCTTGCCCTGGTGGGTGTCGTCGTGCAGCGGCCGGCGCGAGTTCGTCGGGTTCTCCAGGCCGACCTCGTTCTGGTCGTAGTTGCCGGTCAGGAACCAGCTCCAGCGTCCCTGGTTGCCCCACCAGGAGGCGTTGGGATTGACCTTGCCGAACGACCCGGCAGTCAGTCCGGCGCTGCCGCCGTTGCCCAGTTCGGCGCCACTGCGGGTGGTGATGTCCACCACTGCGGCGGTGCGTTCGCCGAACTGCGCCGGCAGTGCGCCATCCATCAGCCGGATGCTCCTGATGGTTCGCGTATCCAGGGTCTGGCCGAAGCCGGAGATCGATTCGGGCAGCAGCACGCCGTTGATGCGGTACTGCAGGTTGGCGTGATCACCACGCACATGGACACCGCCGTAGGAGTCCTGGACCACGCCCGGGGCCTGCAGCAGCACCTGGCTGAGTGCGGCGGAGGCGCCGAGCGGCTGCTTCTGGATGTCCTCGGCGGTGATCTGGTACTGGCTGCTGCCGATGTCCGGCGACAGCGCGTTGCGGGCCTGGTCGAGGTGGGCGCTGACGGTGACCGCATCCAGGTTCTTCACTGCGGGCCCGGCGTCATCCGCGGCCGCGGCAAGGGGGGGCATGCTGGCCAGGGCCAGGGCGAAGGTGATGCTGGTAGCGAGGCGTGAGGGCTTCATGGGAGAGAGCAGGGCCTGGGGCGTGGAGGGGGCCGGTCCATGACGGTGAGTGTTACTCCGTAACAGATCATGCGCCTCTGGCGGCGCCGCCGACCATGCGGTCTGTGGCTGCTCGGCGCGTGCTTTCCCTGGCGTTCAGGCATCGGGCCGGAAGAGCTGGCCCTTTGCGGCGGCGGCCGGCTCTGCGACCATGACCGTCCCCCACCCCGGAAGTCTGCAATGAGCCTGCCCGCCGTTTCACCGGTTCCCGATCCTGCCGCAACCGCCGCGGGCGCTGCCTGGTCGCCGGAGAGCTGGCGCGGCAAGACCGCACTGCAGATGCCGACCTATCCCGACCCGGTGGCGCTGGATGCTGCCCTGCATGAGCTGAAGCGGCTGCCCCCCCTGGTGACCTCGTGGGAGATCCTGGCGCTGAAGCAGCAGCTGGCGGAGGCGCAGGAGGGCAAGCGCTTCCTGCTGCAGGGCGGCGATTGCGCCGAGAACTTCAGCGACTGTGAGTCCGGCACCATCTCCAATCGCCTGAAGGTGCTGCTGCAGATGAGCCTGGTACTGGTGCATGGCCTGCGCCAGCCGGTGATCCGCGTCGGCCGCTTCGCCGGCCAGTACGCCAAGCCACGCTCGGCTGATACCGAGACCCGTGATGGGGTGACGCTGCCCAGCTACCGGGGCGATGTGATCAATGCGCCGGCCTTCACCGAAGCCGCGCGCCTGCCCGACCCGAAGCGGATGCTGCAGGCCCACGCACATTCGGCGATGACGATGAATTTCGTGCGGGCGCTGATCGATGGCGGCTTCGCCGACCTGCACCACCCCGAGTACTGGAACCTGGACTGGGTGCGGCATTCGCCGCTCGCCGCCGAGTACCAGAAGATGGTGGCATCGATCGGCGATGCCGTGCACTTCATGGAAACCCTGGCCGGTGCCCGGGTGCACAACCTCAACCGCATCGACTTCTACACCTCGCACGAAGCCCTGCTGCTGCCCTACGAGCAGGCGCTGACCCGGCAGGTGCCGCGCCAGCAGGGCTGGTTGAACCTGAGCACGCACTATCCCTGGATCGGCATGCGCACGGCGGCGCTCGACGGCGCGCACGTGGAGTACCTGCGGGGCGTGCGCAATCCGATCGCGATCAAGGTGGGGCCGTCGGTTTCGCCGGACCAGCTGCTGCGCCTGATCGATGTACTCAATCCGGACGACGAGCCCGGGCGCCTGACCTTCATTCACCGCATGGGCGCGACGCAGATAGCCGAAAAGCTGCCGTCGCTGCTGGAAGCGGTCAAGCGCGACGGCCGCCGCGTGCTGTGGGTGTGCGATGCCATGCACGGCAACACCGAGAGCACCGCCAATGGGTTCAAGACGCGCCGCTTCGACAACGTGCGCCGCGAGGTGGAGTTGTCGTTCGATCTGCACGCCGCGGCAGGTACGCGCCTGGGCGGCGTGCACCTGGAGCTGACCGGCGAGGACGTGACCGAATGCACCGGTGGCGCGCGCGAGCTCACCGAGCGTGATCTTGAGCGCGCGTATCGTTCCACGGTCGATCCGCGGCTGAACTACGAGCAGTCGCTGGAGATCGCGATGGCGATCGTGCGCAAGCAGGAACAGGTGCGCTAAGGGTTTTTCGGCAGGGCTTGCAGCCCTGCACCTGCGGAGTCAACGTCGACGTCAAATGCGGGCATTCCGTGGGATGGCGGATTCCCGGTGTCTGTCAGATCCACGCCATGCGTGGATGAATCTCTGTCCGATATCGAAATCAATCCGGGGTCAGATCCGTTTTCCGCAGGAAAACGGATCTGACCCCAAGAGCCATTCCGACAGATCCCGAAAATCTGTCGAAGGCGGGGCGGGTCCGGTTGCGGGAGTGTCCGCGGCATGGATGCCGCGGCCAAGCCCCCATGGATGGGTTTACGGCGTCTCCCGCAACCGGACCCACCCCGCCATCCCGCAGGAAATCCGCTTCTGCTTCGGCTGTTGCAGTTGCTGTCGCTGTCGCTGTTGCTCCAGCCCGCAGCAGGTGCAGGGCTGCAAGCCCTGCAGACCAACACCCTGCTTACGAACGACTGACGTGACGCTCATGCGCCATGCGCGAGGCTGTCCGCTGCTGTTCGAGTGGAGGTGGCAATCGTGCACTGGCAAAGCGCACAGGCATATGCATGGCCGCTGGGTCTGGCGGCACTGGTGGGCGGCATCGGCGCCTGGCTGATCCTGTGGATCTATCACCGGCTGAAAGGGCGTGATCGCCGGCGCGCGCGCATCGGTCGTGTGCTCGGTCTGCCAATGGCGACCGCATGGCCCTTGCTGCTGCTGATCCCGGCGCTGCAGGCCACGCCACTGCAGGAGCCTCTGCTGGGGCATCTGCAGCACGGGCTGCACATCGCGCTGACGGCCTGTTTCATCTGGCTGCTGGTGCGCGCGGTGGCCGCCGGCGAGCGTGCGATCCTGCGCAGTCATCCCATCGACGTCTCGGACAATCTGGAAGCCCGTCGCATCCAGACCCAGACGCGGGTGCTGAGCCGCGTGCTGATGGGCGGCATCATCGTGCTCGGTGCATCGCTGGTGCTGCTGACATTCCCGATGGTGCAGAAGATCGGCACCGCCCTGCTGGCCTCGGCCGGTCTGATCGGGCTGGTCGCGGGCATCGCCGCCAAGCCGGTGTTCGGCAACCTCATCGCCGGCCTGCAGATCGCAGTGACCCAGCCGATCCGGCTGGATGATGTGGTGATCGTTGAAGGCGAGTGGGGGCGCGTGGAGGAGATCGGCAGCAGCTATGTGGTGGTACGCATCTGGGACGAGCGGCGGATGGTGGTGCCGCTGACCTGGTTCATCGAGAACCCCTTCCAGAACTGGACCCGGCGCAGCGCCGATCTGCTCGGCACGGCGTTCCTGTGGCTGGACTACCGTGCGCCGATCGCGGCGATCCGCAGTGAACTGGAGCGCATCTGCCGCGGCGAGGCGCTGTGGGATGGACGGGTCTGCGTGACCCAGGTGACCGAAACCAGCGAGCGGGCAATCCAGGTGCGCCTGCTGGTCAGTGCACGCAGCTCCGGCGATGCCTTCGATCTTCGCTGCCTGGTGCGCGAGCGCATGCTGGATTTCCTGGCGCGAGAGCATCCGCAATCACTGCCGCAGCTGCGCGCGCGGTTGCAGCGCGAGGATGAGCTGGACATGCCACGCGCACCGCGTGCACGTACGGCAGATGTACGTTCACCCGGGGCGGAGGACGGCGAGGCCGCGATCGCGCCGGTGGAACCGGACCCCGACCGCTAGCGCCGGGACGTGCCCGGCGAGCGCAGCGGTACCCCCGGTCCGCCGGGCAACCCGGGGCCGATCAAGGCTCGCCAGTGTCGATCAGGGTGTCGGTTTCGAAATGAGGCGGGCGACGCGCACGTGTGCGTTGCTCGTAGGCATAGGCCATTTCGATCAGCTTCGGCTCGCTCCAGGCTGTGCCCATGAACAGCAGGCCGACCGGCAGGCCGTTGATCTGTCCCATCGGCACGCTCAGGCTGGGGTAACCCGCGACCGCTGCCACGCTGTAGCTCTCACCCGGGAAATCGTCGCCTTCGCGGCGGATGGGCCAGGCTGTGCCGGTGGTCGGTGCAACCAGCGCATCCAGCTGGTAGGCAGCCAGGACGGCGTCGATGCCTTCCGGCCCGGCCAGGCGCCGCGCATCGCTGCGCGCACGGATGTAGGCAGGGTCGGCCAGTCCGGCAGTGGCGTTGGCCTCCAGCAGCAGTTCCTGGCCGAACAGGCCCAGTTCCTGCGGCGCCTGGGCCTGGTTGAAGGCGATGAGTTCGCCAAGACTGCGCAGGGGCGCGCGGTAGGTCTTGAAGTAGCGCTCCAGCCCGGCCTTGAACTCATGCAGCAGCACGACCCGCTCGGCTTCGGCCCAGGCACCCGGGTCGGGCAGTTCCACCGGCACCACCACCGCGCCCGCACGGCGCAGTTCGGCGGCGGCCTGATCGATCAGCGGTGCCATGCCACGGTACGTCAGCAGAGGGGTCTGCAGCAGGCCGATGCGTTTGCCGCGCAGGCCTTCGGGGTCCAGGCGCGCGGTGTAGTCGTAGACCGCGCGGCCGGGCATGGTGGCCGTGGCGGGGTCGGCATCGTCCCGGCCCGCGATCGCCGTCAGTACGGCCGCGGCGTCGGCGACGCTGCGCGTCATCGGCCCGGCGGTGTCCTGGCTGAAGGAGATCGGGATGATGCCTTCGCGGCTGACCAGGCCGACCGTCGGTTTCAGGCCGACGATGCCGTTGATCGCGGCCGGGCAGACGATGCTGCCGTCGGTCTCGGTGCCGATCGCCACACTGGCCAGATTGGCGGCCACCGCTACCGCGCTGCCGCTGCTGGAGCCACAGGGCGAATGGCTGAGACGGTACGGATTGCGGGTCTGGCCACCGCGCGCGCTCCAGCCCGACACCGAATCGTTGCCGCGGAAGTTGGCCCACTCGCTGAGATTGGTCTTGCCCAGCACGACCGCGCCGGCCTCGCGCAGGCGTCTTACCAGGTAGGCATCGGCGGGGCGGAAACCCTGCAGCGCGAGCGATCCGGCGCTGGTGGTCATGGGCCCGGCGTTGATGTTGTCCTTCAGCAGGACCGGAATGCCATGCAGCGGCCCGCGCAGATGGCCGTCCCGGCGCTCGCGATCGCGTTCACCGGCTTCCCGCAGGGCATCCGGGTTGAGTTCGATGACGGCACGCAGGCGCGGCCCGGCGCGATCCAGCGCAGCGATGCGCTGCAGGTAGGCGTGGGTCAGCGTGGTGCTGTCCAGTTCGCCGGCCACCATGCGCGCCTGCAGGTCGGCCAGGTCGGTCTCGGCGTAGGGGAAGGGCACGTTGCGGCTCGCAGGTTCGGCGGCGTGGGCGCTGGTCGTGGCCGGGCTGCAGCCAACAATGAACAACGCGGGCAGCGCGATGAGCAGGCAGGTCAGCAGAGGCGGCAAGGACGGGCGCATGGGGCGGCTTGGTCGGCTCCAATGCCCAGTGTAGCTGCTGCTCAGTGGTGGCGCTTGCGCAGGTCGCGGGCCAGGACGTAGACCACGAGCAGGTTGATCGCCAGGATCGTCCAGGAGGGCCAGCCGGGGTGGCGGACGATGGCGAAGACATCGAAGGGCAGATACAGCGCGGCGGTCAGGCAGCCCAGCCAGGAGGCCCAGGCCCTGGCCCGCCAGAGGCCCCAGGCTTCCACCAGGTGCAGCAGGCCGTAGCCGATCATCGCCGCCGCCGCCAGGTGCACGGCGTCGGGATTGATCATGTTCAGGAGGGAGGGCAGGGTGCCGTGATCCGGGTCCAGGCTGAAACGCCGGATCAGGGCATTGACCCCATCGCGGAGCGGCTGCGGACCGAGCACTTCAAGCCCGGTCGCAGCCAGCAACGCCAGCACCGCCTTGCTCGCTTCGAGCAGGGCGATGACGTGGAGGCCCGGATGCCGGTGTGGATCCGGGTTGTAGCCGCTCTGGCTCACGGTCCGGCTCAGCCGCCGCGCGAAGCCTTCTTGCGGTCGCTTTCGGTCAGGAACTTCTTGCGCAGCCGGATTTCCTTCGGAGTGATCTCGACCAGCTCGTCGTCCTCGATGAAGTCCAGCGCCTGTTCCAGCGAGTACTTGATCGCCGGGGTCAGCTGGATCGCATCGTCCTTGCCCGAAGCGCGCATGTTGGTCAGCGGCTTGGTCTTGATGGCGTTGACGGTCAGGTCGTTGTCCTTGGAGTGGATGCCGACCAGCTGGCCTTCATACACATTGTCGCCTTCAGCAGCGAACAGCTTGCCGCGTTCCTGCAGCGGGCCCAGGGAGTAGGCCGGAGTCACGCCCGGGGCGTTGGCGATCATGACGCCGTTGATGCGCTTGGCGATTGCGCCCTGTTCCTTCGGACCGTAATGGTCGAACACGTGGAACAGCAGGCCCGAACCCTGGGTCAGGGTCTTGAATTCGTTCTGGAAGCCGATCAGGCCACGGGCCGGGATCGAGTATTCCAGGCGCACGCGGCCCTTGCCGTCCGGTTCCATGTTCTTCAGCTGGCCCTTGCGGGTGCCCAGCTTTTCCATCACGCCGCCCTGGTGCACTTCTTCCACGTCCACCACCAGCTGTTCGATCGGCTCCATCTGCTGGCCGTCGATTTCCTTGATGATCACTTCCGGACGCGACACGGCCAGTTCGTAGCCTTCACGACGCATGTTCTCGATCAGCACCGACAGGTGCAGTTCGCCACGGCCTGAGACCAGGAACTTGTCGGCGTCCTCCAGCTGTTCGACCTTCAGCGCCACGTTGTGGACCTTTTCACGGTCCAGGCGGTCCTTGATCTGGCGGCTGGTCAGGAACTTGCCACCGGACAGGTCCTTGTTGCCCGCGAACGGCGAGTTGTTGACCTGGAAGGTCATCGAGATGGTCGGCTCGTCCACGGTCAGCGCCGGCAGCGCTTCGGGGGTGTCCGGGTGGCAGAGGGTGTCGGAGATGGTCAGCTCCGGAATGCCCGAGATCGCCACGATGTCGCCGGCTTCAGCGGTGTCCTGCTCGATGCGCTCCAGGCCCAGGAAGCCCAGCACCTGCGCGACCTTGCCGTTGCGCTTCTTGCCTTCACGATCGATCACCGTGACCTGCATGTTCTTCTTCAGGGTGCCACGCTGGATACGGCCGATGCCGATCACGCCCACGAAGTTGTTGTAGTCCAGCTGGCTGATGCGCATCTGGAAGGCACCTTCCGGATCCACTTCGGGCTTCGGCGCGTGCTTCATGATCGCTTCGTAGAGCGGGGTCATGTCGCCATCGCGGACGGTGTCTTCCAGGCCGGCATAGCCGTTCAGGGCCGACGCGTAGACGATCGGGAAGTCCAGCTGCTCGTTGGTCGCGCCGAGCTTGTCGAACAGATCGAACACCTGGTCGATCACCCAGTCCGGACGCGCGCCCGGACGGTCGATCTTGTTGACCACCACGATCGGCTTGAAGCCCATCGCGAAGGCCTTCTGGGTGACGAAGCGGGTCTGCGGCATCGGGCCGTCCATCGCGTCGACCAGGATCAGCACGGTGTCGACCATCGACAGCACGCGCTCGACCTCACCGCCGAAGTCGGCGTGGCCGGGGGTGTCGACGATGTTGATCCGGTTCTTGATGCCGGTCTTCTTGTCTTCCCAGGTGATGGCCGTGTTCTTGGCCAGGATGGTGATGCCGCGTTCCTTTTCCTGGTCGTTGCTGTCCATCACGCGCTCGGCGAGGACGGTACGCTCGGACAGGGTGCCGGACTGCTTCAGCAGCTGGTCGACCAGGGTGGTCTTGCCATGGTCGACGTGGGCGACGATGGCGATGTTGCGAAGATTTTCGATGGACATACGAAAGGGGGCCAGTCGGCGCCGGATTTGGAAAAAGAAGTCCAACATTATACGTCGAACTTGACGATTCGCGAAAAGCTGGATTCCGGCTCGCCCGGGAGCCCCATTCAGCTGGCCGTCGGGGCCCCGCCGGCGGCGACCCTCCAAAGCCTGAAGCGTCGCCCTGCGCCGATGGTCGAAGCCGCCGCCGCCACGTGCCGGGTGTAAACTAGGTGGCTAGACGCCTTTCCCTTTGCAACAAGGATCTTCATGTCCCTCATCGCCACTTTCGACACCACCCAGGGCCCGATCAAGGTCGAGCTGTTCGCTGACAAGGCGCCGCTGACCGTTGCCAACTTCGTGAACCTGGTCAAGCACGGCTTCTATGACGGCCTGATCTTCCACCGCGTGATCGCCGACTTCATGATCCAGGGCGGTTGCCCGCAGGGCCGTGGTACCGGTGGCCCGGGCTACAAGTTCGAAGACGAGAAGAACGGCGTGAAGCATGAGGTCGGCTCGCTGTCGATGGCCAACGCCGGCCCGAACACCAATGGCAGCCAGTTCTTCATCACCCACATCAAGACCGATTGGCTGGATGGCCGCCACACCGTGTTCGGCAAGGTTCTGGAAGGCCAGGCCATCGTCGATTCGGTCAAGCAGGGCGACGTGATCCATTCGATCACCCTGGAAGGCGACGTCGACGCCGCGCTGGCCGCACAGGCCGACCGCGTGGCCGAGTGGAACAAGATCCTCGCCGCCTGACCCCCTTCCGAGACGGCCACCCACGGGTGGCCGTTTCCCTGTTCTCCGCCGCCTGCCAGGCCTGCCGGGCCACGCCCGCGGCGTCCCATCAAACGCTTGCAAGCAAGAGGAAACCCCCATGAAAGCACCCGTTCGTGTTGCCGTGACCGGCGCCGCCGGCCAGATCGGCTATGCCCTGCTGTTCCGCATCGCCTCCGGCGAAATGCTGGGCAAGGACCAGCCGGTCATCCTGCAGCTGCTGGAGCTGCCGGTGGACAAGGCCCAGGCCGCCCTGAAGGGCGTGATGATGGAACTGGAAGACTGCGCCTTCCCGCTGCTGGCCGGCATGGTCGGCACCGACGACGCTGAAGTGGCGTTCAAGGATGCTGACATCGCCCTGCTGGTCGGCGCGCGTCCGCGCGGCCCGGGCATGGAGCGCAAGGACCTGCTGCTGGAAAACGCCAAGATCTTCACCGCGCAGGGCGCGGCGCTGAACAAGGTCGCCAGCCGTGACGTGAAGGTGCTGGTGGTCGGCAACCCGGCCAACACCAACGCCTACATCGCCATGAAGTCGGCACCGGATCTGAAGCCGGAAAACTTCACCGCCATGCTGCGCCTGGACCACAACCGTGCCCTGAGCCAGCTGTCGGCCAAGCTCGGCAAGCCGGTCGGTGGCATGGAAAAGCTGGTGGTGTGGGGCAACCACAGCCCGACCATGTACCCGGACTACCGTTTCGCCACCGCCGATGGTGCTTCGATCGCCGATGCGATCAACGACCAGGAGTGGAATGCCAACACCTTCATTCCGACCGTCGGCAAGCGCGGCGCGGCGATCATCGAAGCCCGTGGCTCGTCCTCGGCGGCTTCGGCGGCCAATGCCGCGATCGACCACGTGCGTGACTGGGTGCTGGGCAGCAACGGCAAGTGGGTCACCATGGGCGTGCCGTCCGATGGTTCCTACGGCATCCCGGAAGGCGTGATCTTCGGCTTCGCCGTGACCACCGAGAACGGCAAGTACACCCTGGTCAAGGATCTGCCGATCGACGACTTCAGCCAGAAGTACATCGACAAGACCCTGGCCGAGCTGGAAGAAGAACGCGCCGGCGTTGCCCACCTGCTGGGCTGATGCCGCGGGTGCCGGTCTGGCCGGCACGCAGCTGACAGAAACGGGGAAGCTTCGGCTTCCCCGTTTTCATATGGAGTTCCGCAGAACCGCATGATCCACCTGCATTACATCGATGACGCACTGCTGGTGGTGGAAAAGCCCGCCGGCCTGCTGTCCGTGCCTGGCCGTAGCGCGGAGAACCAGGACTGCGTGGTGGCCCGCCTGCAGGTGCTGTACCCGGACGCGCTGACCGTGCATCGGCTGGACCAGGTCACCTCCGGTCTGCTGCTGCATGCACGGGGCAAGACGACGCAGGCCGCGTTGTCGATGCAGTTCGAGCAGCGCAGGGTGGGCAAGTGCTACGAAGCCGTCGTGCAGGGTGTGATCGAAGGTGATGCCGGTGAAGTGGATCTGCCGCTGATCGTGGACTGGCCGAACCGGCCGAAACAGAAGGTCGACCATGAACACGGCAAGCCGGCGCTGACGCGCTGGCGCGTGCTGGCCCGCGATGTTGAAGCGCAGCGCACGCGCGTGGCGCTGGAGCCGGTGACCGGGCGCAGCCATCAGTTGCGCCTGCACATGGCCAGCCTGGGTCATCCGATCGTCGGCGATGTGCTGTATGGCGCCGCACCGGCGCAGCGCGTGCATCTGCATGCGCGCAGCCTGCACTTCACCCACCCGGTGACGGGCGACGCGCTGGCGTTCGAGTCCGCCACTCCGTTCTAAGCAGGGCAAGGGGGGCGGCAGGGCTGCGCCCTGCACCTGCTACGAGCCAGGGCAACGTCAGATTCAACGTCAAAAGCGCGCTGTCCGTGGGGTGGCGGGGCGGTGTCGGAGTGCGGGGACGCCGCAAGTACGTCCCTGTAGGCTTGGCCGCGGCATCCATGCCGCGGACACCCCGCACTCCGACACCGCCCCACCTTCGGCAGAATGCCGCGATCTGATGGATTCACGCCACGTGTGGATGAAATCTGTCAGATATCGGAATAGATATTGGGTCGGATCGTTCCGACAGATCGCAGGAAACTGTCGAAGGCGGGGTGGGTCCGGTTGCGGGAGTGTCCGCGGCATGGATGCCGCGGCCAA